>CAZVTW010000072.1:0-16857 GCA_964629805.1 uncultured Bacteroidales bacterium
CAGCGCCTTTTTCAACCCAGGCAAGCGAATTGAATGAACCTACCGAACCTGTATCACCGTCACCGGAGCAGTCAATAATGACCACTGAACCTTGCTTTAAAAATTCAACAAATGGTTCAGGTGATATCGAGGAATACCATTCACCTTCCCACTTTTTAAAATGGTCTGAAGGAATAGGATTTTCAACTACTTTGTTGGTCGGGACATATCGTGCAGTCACTGCAATGCCCCTGAACTGATGATTAAAATTCTCAATATCTTTCCATAAGGCTGTAATCTCCTGACCCATGAGGCCAATATCGCGCAAACCAACAATATCCATCCCGTCGGACACATCTGCTACCCGTAAATCTTCATAAAGTTTAAGGATTTCTGCATCGGAAAGTTGTGTTTTTTCCTGGGCTATACAAAGCATTGAGCTAAAAACAAACATGGTAAGGTATACTATGGATGCGATTGTTTTCATAGACAATAATTTTTTTAGATTAATATTTAAAACTAATCCCTTCTACGCAAATAAAACGATAATGTTGTATAATCCAAATTTCATTCCATACTTTCCGAATTTAAAAAATTACATTTAACTGTGCATTTGTTTGACTCATTTTATCTGAATATGAACAGAGGAAACATATTTCTGACTCTGAAACAATGTATTTTTACTCCATTTTATATTACAAAAATCATAACTACTTAGGAGCTCAATTTGACGAAAAGATTTCTCCCTTCGGTCGGAATGACACTCGTCAATAATTGTTGATGTTGGTGGGGGAAATTCGGCAAAGCTGCATTTCCCCCACCAACATCCAAAAACAATTTAGCCTGTCCTTCCGACCGAAGGGAGGAATCTCATGACATGCTCCTAAATAGTCCTCATGATTTTTGGCATCAAACACCGATACAGATAACAAATTGATTTTATGACTAATACAAATTTGTTATATAGTAGTTGCGAAAATTATTATATAACTAAGTAGTTACAAAAAATCAGAAAGAATTATTTTTCACCTCAAAGGTAAATTTGAGAATAATAATAATTTTTTAAAAAGTGAAAAAATATATCTTTGAGCTTCTGTAATAATAATTGAACATAGAAAAAATGAATAAACCCACAGCAATCCATTTTGAAGAAGTTTTTAAAGCAGCACCTGCATTCAGGTCAATCAGAGAATTGGAAGATAAATACCAAATTGCCAAACAAAATCAAAATAGCATTGTCATAATCCTTGATGATGATCCGACCGGCATACAAACAGTCCATCATCTCAATGTCTACAACACATGGGATGATGAAACAGTATCCACCATCTTCCAACGCGGTGAACACGCATTTATACATACCAATTCCCGTTCGATGAATGCTGATGAAGCTGAAAAGGTCAACAGGGAGATTGTTAGAAGAATAATAATACATACTTCAGAGGAATATGGAAAAAAATTTGAACTTGTGAGCAGGAGCGATTCAACCCTGCGGGGTCATTTCCCGCTTGAAACACTGGCGCTTAAAAATGAACTTGAACAAGCCACCGGTAAAAAAATCAATGGTGAAATTATCATTCCCTTTTTTCCCGAGGGTGGAAGATACACCCTGAATGATATCCATTATGTGAAGGATGGCGACTTGCTGATTCCTGCCGGCGAGACAGAATTCGCCAGAGACCCTGATTTTGGGTACGAAAATTCGGACCTGAAACATTACGTTCAGGAAAAAACGCAAAATAAGTACAATTCAGATGATGTTTTACATGTTTCTCTTGAAATGCTCCGCGAACAACGCTATGATGATATTTGTGAATTATTGGAATCTGCTGACAATTTTCAAAAGATAATTGTGAATGCACTTGAATATAACGATTTGAAAGTGTTTGTCACAGCGCTCTCAGATTCACAGGCAAAAGGATACAGATATCTTTTCAGAACGGCAGCTTCTTTTGTAAAAACATTCTGTTTTGTTGAGAATCAAAGTTATCTTGATTATAAAGCGTTAAGTCCATATTTTACAACAAGGGGCAATGGTATTTTGTATATTGCCGGTTCTTATACAAAAAAAACAAGCAGTCAACTCAACAATTTGATGAAATTACCAGGTTGTTATCCGGTTGAGATTGATGTAAACAAACTTATTGATACGCAACTCAATGAACAGGAATTATCAAGTGTATGTCAAATAGCTGATGAACAATTATCCGAACATAAACACCCGGTTATATTTACTTCCAGAAAACTTATTGTAAAGGATAATCACCTTGATGTTGCCGGTAAAGTCTCAAACAGTTTGGTATCTCTTGTCAAAAAGCTTCAGTACAGGCCTAAAGCTGTGGTTGCCAAGGGAGGAATCACTTCAAGTGTGTTGCTTGTTCAGGGACTTGGAGCAAAGCAGGCAGAAATTGAAGGGCAAATTCTCCCCGGAGTGCCTGTTGTGTTAACACAAAAAGACTCAAAATGGCCTTATCTGCCGTATGTGATATTTCCGGGCAATGTTGGTGATGAAAATTCACTAAAAAAATTGCATCTTAAACTTTCTAAAGTATAGATAACTAAAATCTGAGGGACGAAAAATTGTAAATATCAAAAAATCACAGAAAATAAATATTATTGTTTGCTTAAATTTTAAATACACATGAAAGGAATCAGTTTTTTACTTTTTGCAGCGTTCTTTTTCTCTGCCTGTTCGAATGAAAGCGGCCTTAATAACAATGATAAACAGAGCGTCCAAACCAAAGAACTTACAATATTCTTTGTAAATGATCAGCACGGACAATTGGATAACTTCGCAAAGATGAAATATATGATTGATAAAGCGGAAGAAAAAACCAATGTCATTGTGGCCTGCAGCGGAGACATATTTTCAGGTAACCTGGTAGTGGATAACTATCCTGAAAAGGGATATCCGATGATTGATATCATGAATAGCGTTGGATTTGATATTTCCGTGCTTGGGAATCATGAATTCGATTATGGTGAGGATATTCTCAAAAAGAGGCTCGAACAGTCTGATTTCAGGTGGGTATGCGCAAATGTAGATATGTCTGGAACAGGAATCCCTGAACCTTTTGAATATACTACCCTGAGTGTTGAAGACATAAAAGTGACCTTTTTGGGTTTGATTGAAACCGGTGGCAAACAAAATGCTATAATCCCTTCAACACATCCCTGGAAAGTACAGAATATTTCATTTGAGAGACCGGAACAGGTTGTAAGTAAATATGCCGGTATAAAGAAGCAGGAAAATGCCGATTTATATATCGCCCTGACTCATCTTGGGCATGATGGTCACTATGGGGCATTAGGAGATTTTGAATTAGCAACTCAATTCCCTTATTTTGATATGATCATCGGCGGGCATTCGCATCACCTTGTTGACACAGTTATCAATAATATACCTATTTTCCAGGCAGGTGCTTATCTGAATCATCTCGGGAAAATTGAAATGAAAATTGCGGGTAAAAGGATAGAATCTTATGATTTCGCGCTGATTGACCTGGATAAATACCCTGATTATGATATTGAACTCAGGGAAACCATTAAGGAATATGATTATGATATGGCCTTTATGGATGATGTCATAGGAGTTTCTGCATCAAATCATCAAAAATATCAGATAGGTTGTTTTTATGCCGATGCCCTGAGAGAGGTCATGAATGTTGACCTGACGTTCCAGAACACAGGGGGTGTACGTGCAGGGCTTGATGAGGGGAGTGTTACGAAACGTGAAATTTACAGCATAGCGCCTTTTAATAATGGTACAGTCATTTTTGAGATGTCTGTTTCAGAGATAAAATCATTTTTACAAGGCAGTCGCTCGGGTTTCTACTATTCCGGTGTTCAATTAGATAACCTCGATGGAAATATCCTGATAAAAGACTCTGATGGTCATATCCTTCCTGATGACAGAAAATTATCTGTAGGTATAAATGATTATATTCCGGCTGTCCACGACACCTACTTCCCTGAAAACAGAAATACCCAATCTATGACTGCGGCTGAAACCATCATTTATTACCTCGAAAACATACAGGATGAAGTAAATTACGCTGATTGCCGGTTCTATTTTAGATATGAATAAGATTTATCACCAAAAAACAACATAAAAAACACTCAGTGTAACTAAAATACCTATAGCCGCGATATTAAACACCGGCGATGTTTTAAACATGCCTTTTTCTATATCAATGCCTTTGGGATGGTTGGTTTTTGATTCTAGTACACTCATTATTATACCGCTTATCATGGAAATCATCCAAACATATCCCATCCTGTTTAAAAATGGCATCCAGGGCATCAGGACATAGCCAACAATGCTCAAAATAATCGATATGACTCCCATAAAAATAGCTGCCGAGGATGTCGTCCTCTTCCAGAAAAGACCTAACAGAAAAATCGAAACTATGCCGGGAGAAACAAAACCCGTAAACTCCTGTATGTACATGAAAGCCTGGTCGAGGGTTTTCAGTGCCGGGGCAATAAGACAGGCGATTAGCAATGCGGAAAATGCTACTATGCGACCTACTTTTACTTTTTGTCGTTCTGTAGCATCTTTATTTATAAATTGATGATAGATATCAACAGTGAAAATGGTAGCCGTACTGTTTATCATTGAGGCGAGCGACGAGACAATGGCTGCACAGAGAGCGGCAAATGCAAGCCCTTTGAGTCCTTTGGGTAAAAGCCCCAGGAGCCAGGGATATGCTTTATCTGCCTGCCCTATGGTAGGGACATTGACCAGATTTTCCTGCCCAATCTTTGCAGACAATTCAGGGTCATTCAGGATGACATAAGCAGCCATACCCGGGAGGACAACCAAAATGGGCATAACAAGTTTCAGATACCCGGCAAACATCACCCCGTGTTGTGCCTGCCGGACATTTTTAGCGCCAAGCGCCCGTTGGATGGTATACTGGTTAAAGCCCCAGTAAAAAGAATTGGCAACAATGATAATGCCGAATATGATTCCAAATATCCCTGGTATTTCCTGGTAATGCGGATTACCTTTGCTAAAAACCATATGAAATTTTTCAGGAGCTGCTTCGTATAACGTCTTTAGTCCGGCAAAAATGCCTTGTCCGTCCGATACAATATTCAGGGCAAGGTATGTGGTCAGCACCCCGCCACCAACTAATAAAACCACCTGTAGGATGTCTGTCCAGGCAACAGCCATCAGACCGCCATAGATCGAATAAAGTACTGCTACTATTGCCAGGATGGCCACGCCATAAAGCAAGGGAATGTCCAGCACAATATGAATTGCCAGGGCGCCCATGTAGAGGATAGAAGTGAGATTCACAAAAATATAGACCATGAGCCAGAAAACGGCGAGGATAGACCTGACGCTCCGGTTATACCGCCTTTCAAGGAACTGTGGCATGGTATATATTTGTTTTTTAATAAAAATTGGCAGGAAATATTTACCGACAAAGATAAGTATAATAGCAGAGGCAAATTCATAGGATGCCATTGCCAACCCCATCACAAATCCTGACCCTGTCATACCGATGAGCTGTTCGGCAGAAATATTGGCTGCAATACAGGAGGCTCCGATGGCCCACCAGACAAGTGATTTACCGGCCAGGAAATAATCTGTTGATGTTTTTTCCTTACCCTTTTTGGTACGTGAAACCCATAAGCCTAATGCAATGATGACAACTGCATATATTGCGAGAATTGTATAATCCAAACCTGAAAAACCTCTGTCCATATATAAATATTTTTTTTATTACATTTTTTTACAGTATTTTTCAAAAGTACGTAAAAAGCTGTAAATGAGATTTTCCTATTTTTGCTGAATAGTTGTTTTTTTTACCGAAAGTTCCTGTTACAAGACAGCAGTTGGTACATCATTATTCCGGTGAAGCTCTGATGAGCTGTCCCAGTATTTCTGCTGATATTCAAGAGGTGTCATCCCAATTTGTTTTTTGAATTGTTTATGAAAATTTGCAAGGAAATTGAATCCGGACTGATATGCAATCTCACTGATGCTGAGTTGCTTCTCCTGCAATAACCGGCAGGCATTACCAATCCTTATTTCGTTTAGGAAAGCGGAAAAAGTCTTCAGGGTTCGGGATTTAAAGTATCTGCAAAAAGCTGTGGGACTCATATTGGCAACTTCTGCTACTTTGCTGAGTTCAATCCGTTGCGAAAAATTATTCATCACATATTTATACACGTTGTCTATCCGTTTGCAATCGTCTTTTCTGTTTCTGTTGTGATTGTTGATATAACCTTCGTTGGCCATAAAGAAAAATTCTTTTGTCCTTGACATTAAATCGAGTATTTCAAATAATGTCATCAAACGCTTAAATTCAAGTTGTTGTGTTATGTCCCTGATTGATTGGGTGAGAGATTTTGCTGTCCATCCTGTAAATATAAGTCCGCGGGAAGCATTGATGAGCAATTTCCTGATTTTCTGAAACTCCGGAAGATGCAAAAACGTGTCGCCGGGAAAGTTTTCATCAAATTTAATAACAATAGATTCAGCAACTTTTTCCGAACCTTCTGCATAATAATCCTGATCATTCATCCACACATGTGGTACATTTGTTCCGATAATAGCCACTGTTCCGGATGAAAATTTTGATATATAATCACCTACAAATACAGTTCCTGTTCCCTGTTCTATCAGAATAATCTCAACTTCAGGGTGATAATGCCAGGGTGAAATAAAATGATGGACAGCATTATGCTCAACAACAAAAGAACTATGCGGGGAGGTTCCCACCTTTTCAATGACCGCTTGCATATGTTAACACTTTTTTGACTTAATGACCTAAAATATTGCAAACATATAACAATATACGGTTAACTAAAGATAATTGTTGTATAATCTTTCAAATTAATTTTGTGATAGTATATAAATTTTGTAAAAAAATACATCATGGAACGTAAATATTCAGTTTTTTTAGGAAATGTCGGGACAAGTTTTGACCGGCATTGTCCGAAATACCAGGACAAAAAGTTTTCTATCCGGGAACTATTCGAACGTGTAGCCTCAATTGACAAAATGAAAGGTGTTGACCTGGCTGCACATCCGGACATTGTTGAAAACAGGGATGTGGTAGAAGAAATGGTCAGCAAAACCGGATTGAAAGTTGTTTCTGTTGTTGTGGATTTGTTTGCCCAGCCCAGGTGGAAACAGGGGTCTTTGTCCTCAACATCGGCAGAGATACGTGAAGAAGCTGTTGAAGAAACAAAAAAAGTCATGGATATGGCAGAAGACTTAGGCTGCGATTTTATTACGATATGGCCCGGACAGGATGGCTACGACTATATGTTTCAGGCTGATTATATCCGTGAACGAACCTGGTTTGCAGAAGGTATAAAATCAGCCTGCCGGTATAAATCAAACATTTGTATAGCCCTTGAATATAAACTAAGAGAGCCGCGTACCCATAATTATATCAATACTGTAGGTAATACCATTTTGACTGTTCTTGAAGTGGGTGAACCGAATTGTGGTATAGCAATAGACACGGGACATGCTTATTTTGCCTATGAGAATTCGGCTGAATCAGTGGCTTTGATAAAAAAATGGGGTGGTAATTTGATGCATGTTCATATTAACGACAATTTCTCTGGCGCTGATGATGATTTGATCGTTGGTTCAAACAGAACACTTGAATACCTGGAATTTCTGTTTTGGCTCAGAAAAACAGACTACAACGGATGGTTTACAATGGATCAGTTCCCCTACCGTGAAGATGGGCGTGATGCTGTGCAGGAAAGTATTTACTGGCTTGATGCTTTCGAATCAATCATTGACAATGCAGATATGAATGAAATTGAAGAGATTATAGCTAAGAAAGACGCTGTGCTTGCAAATAAAATGGCGCGCAAATTATTATTAAACAAATAACCTAAAATCAATCCAAAGAAAAACAACCTAAAATTAAGTTTATATTTATGTTAATAAATTGTATTTATTGTATTGTATCCTATGAAAAAAATAGCTAATTTTCACCCGTAAATGATTTATTATTAATCCATAGTTTTATGTGTCCACTGCTAAGAAATGCAATAACTCCTTCGGAGATTATTTTGACAAACTGTCGAAACAGAAAACTGTTTCCCTGTCAGTAAGATTTTCGTCAAAATCAAGCTTGCCCTCGTAAATAAAATGTCGGGGGCATTTGTCACGACTCAGTCGAGACAAATAACGAAGAGTTTAACGACAAATGGGTTTCTATGAGTGCACTCATTTATACAACAAAAAAATACTTTTAAACATGGAAATTTTAGGAATCGATTTTGGTGGTTCCGGTATTAAAGGCGCTATTGTTGATACCAAAACAGGCGAACTTGTGAAAGAACGCTACAGAATTCCCACTCCTGATCCTTCAACGCCGGAAGCATGTATCGAAGTGATTGATGAAATAGTCAAACATTTCAGCTACACCGGTCCGGTTGGGATGGGATTCCCCGCTGTCATCCAGGGCGGGATTGCCAAAACTGCTGCCAATGTGGATAAAGGCTGGATTGATACGAACATTGAAGAAATGATCAGGCAAAAAACAGGTTGTCCGGCCAAAGTAGTCAATGATGCGGATGCTGCCGGCATTGCAGAAATGAGATTTGGCGCCGGAAAAGATAATGACGGCCTGGTATTAATCCTGACTGTCGGAACCGGTATCGGAACAGCAATGTTTACCCGCGGTGTTTTAGTACCCAATATGGAGTTGGGGCATATTGAATTTAAAGGTGATGATGCAGAAAAATATGCTTCGGACGCGGCCAGGAAAAAAGAAGACCTCAAATGGGGCAAATGGGGCAAAAGATTTAATAAATATCTCAAATACATGGAAAATCTATTGTGGCCCGATTTGATCATCATTGGGGGCGGTGTGAGTAAGAAAATGGAAAAATTTGAGGAAAAGATTGATTGCCGGACAAAAATTGTTCATGCTCAGTTACTCAATGAAGCTGGTATTATCGGAGCTGCTATCGGCGCAGAAGAGAAGGCATAAACACAAATCATTTCTGAATTTTTCTCCGGAGGTATTTAACCGGAAATATCAGGTGTTTGATTGAATTATCTTATTTTGAATTCTTGTTGAGTTTCCGCCTCAAATAGTTATAATAGTTAATCTGACTCCTGATTTTTCGTTTCTTACCGTCGTTTTTGTATTTATTGAGCTGATAGCCACAATGTAACCTTGCTTTCGTGTTGTCAGACAACTGTATTCTTAGCATTTGCTTTAATTCTTCCTTTATCTCCTTATCATACACAGGACAAGTCACCTCTATACGATAATCCAGGTTTCTGGTCATCCAGTCTGCTGATGAGATGAATAATAGTTCTTTCCCTTTGTTATGAAACAGAATTATTCTTGAGTGCTCAAGATATTTGTCAACGATGCTGATTGCTTCAATATTTTCGCTTATGCCGGGGATGCCCGGTATCAGGGAGCAAATCCCCCTGATTATTAACTGAATTTTAACACCAGCCTGGCTTGCCTCATATAATTTGCTAATCATTTCTTCATCCACTAAACTGTTGAGTTTGATAATAATCAGAGCCTTACGGTTTTTTTGTGCCTGTTCAATCTCATTATCAATTAGTCCCTTAAAGTATGTCCTGGTATTAAATGGCGATACAACAAGGTGTTTGTATGGATAAAGTTTGTAATTGCTGTGGAAAAAGTCAAAGAGCCTGGAAACTTCATTTGTAATTTCAGGATGTGAGGTAAAGATTCCGTCATCACAATAAACACGGGCTGTTCCTTCATGAAAATTCCCGGTGCCGAGGTATGCATAATTTTTTATTTTACCGTTTTCTTTGCGTTTCACAAGGGTAATTTTACTGTGAACCTTAAGCCCAGGCACACCGAAAACCACCTTAACTCCCTCTTCTTCAAGACGGTTAGCCCATTTAATATTGGCACGTTCATCAAACCTGGCCTGTAATTCAACCACGGCAGTCACTTTCTTCCCATTTTTAGCTGCATTTATCAGTGCATTAATAACACTTGAGCGCCTGGCTACCCGGTATATCGTGATGCCTATAAAGGTCACATCTACATCAATGGCAGCCTCTCTCAGGAAATCAATATAATGTGAAAACGACTGATATGGATAGTGCAGGACAACATCACGTTTCCTTACAACCTCGATAATACTGTGAAATGGTCTGAAATATTTACTTTTTATTGGCGGTGTTGGGTTATTTTCTATTTTTTTCGGACCAACAGAGGGAAATTTGATAAAATCCCTGAAATTATGGTATCTGCCACCTGCAATCAGATTGTCGTGGCTGTCTAACGGCATTTTTTTAGTAATGTAATTCAGGATATCTTTCGGTATTTTATAATCATAAACAAATCTGACTGCTTTTCCTTTTTTTCTGCGTTTAAGACTTTTTGACATTTTGTCAATAAAACTCGTTGAGATGTCGTCGTCAATATCCAGTTCCGCATCACGGGTGACTTTGACTGTATAGGCATCAATTTTGTCGTAATCAAAACCGGCAAAAATATCATCAAGGCAATACCGGATAATATCATCAAGGATAATGATATATGTTTTTTTGTTTTTCGGAGGAAGCAATATAAATCTGGGTAAAACCTCGGTATTTACCTCAATAATTGAATAAACCGGCTTTTTCGAATTGTCATTTTTGGATAATTTAATGGCAAAATACAAAAAATCGTCATTCAGGTAAGGAAATTCAGCGGTATGCTGAATCATCATCGGGACAATCGAAAGACTTACCTTGTTTCTGAAATATTTGCGGATAAAAGCACCTTGCTCTTCATCCACCTTTGTCTCTTCAATGACGAAAATATTGTATTTTTCTAACTCTTGCAATAACTGATTATATATTTTGCCCAGCCTTTTTTGCTGCTGAACAACTATTCGCTGTATTTCTTCCAGTACTTCCTGTGGTGATTTGTTGCCAAGCAGATTTTTATCCTGACCAAGATTCACCATTCTCCTCATGGTCGCAACTCTGACCCTGAAAAATTCATCAAGATTGTTAGAAAAGATACCAAGAAATCTAAACCTTTGTATTAAAGGAACTCCAGGGTCCTCTGCCTCTTGTAAAACCCTTTCGTTAAAAGACAACCAGCTAATCTCCCTGTTAATGAATTTTCCGTTTTTTGGCATATCCTGTATGTTATTTTTTTTCTGAAATGATTATCGGTGATACTATTCTGATTTGATCATGTAAGATATTAAAAAAAAAACTGATAGAAAAATGTTCCATATAAAAAATGCTATATAAATATATATGAGTAGTTTTCTAATTGATTCAGATGCGTATTTTTTTATCAGTAATTTGCATTCGTATACATTTTCGCTATAAACATGCCACCTCTCTGAGGTCATTCTTGATTAATATCCATCATAAGGGTTTGTTGCCTAATAACCTGTACAGAAAATGTTCAGGTTATTTCGTTTCAAGCTCTAAATTCATAAATGAGTCTACTCCTAAAAGGATGATTTTCGTCAAAATCAAGCCTGCCCTCGTAAATAAAATGTCGGGGGTGTTGAGGTTTTTTTAACCGGAATTAACTGTCTGTTAATAAGGATTGAAAATACTCAACAACGCAAAGTTTGGCAATAAAGGGACTTTAAGAAGCGAACTCAAAAAAACTGATGAACTTGCATCTGCCTACTTGCTATATTCGGCATGAAACAGCATAAAAACGTAATAAAGATATGAAATAAACAGGATTACACCTGCCCATCTGCGAAGGTGTCTGTCTTTGAATGGAAAAATAAACAAAAATAAAGCTACGGATATAGCTAACATCCACATGATATCATACCTAAAGGCATTATGCAAGACAGGAATTTCAATTACGATTCCTGTTATTCCCAAAACAGCCAGCATGTTGAAAATATTGGAACCGATGATGTTGCCGATGGAAATATCCATTTCCTTGCGCATGGCAGCAATGATGGAGGTAGCCAGTTCTGGTACACTTGTACCAAAAGCCACAATAGTTATTGAAATAACACGTTCGCTCACACCTATAAAACGAGCAATTTCAGAAGCGCCGGACACAAGAAAATGTGCGCCCAGGGCAAGGGAAACAGAAGCAAGTATAACTATTAGCAGAGATATTGGAACAGAATAGTCGGATTTGATTTCTACTTCAGGCACAATGATATTTCTCCTTGATTTTCTGATAAGAAAAAGGATATATCCAGTTAACAGAAGTACAAATATAATCCCTTCATAGAGTTCAAAAATATCATTGAGGATAAACAGAAAGAAAAGAATGCTTGCGAGCATCATCACAGGCCAGTCTGTTAAAAGTGATTGTTTTTTGACCGGTATAGGAATAATAATCGCAGTCAGTGCAAGAACCAGGGCGATATTAGAAATATTGGACCCGATAACATTACCAACTGCAATCTCCGGATGCCCGGTGATAGCTGCGTTAATACTTACAAGAAGCTCGGGTGCTGATGTCCCGGGGGCAACGATTGTGACACCGACAACAAGTGTGGGGATGTTATACCTGACAGCTATAGAAACACCTCCTTTTACAAGGTATTTCCCGCCATAAACAAGCGCTATGATACCAAAAAGTAATTCAAAATATTCCATGCAATCTCAGGAGCTATCCTTTTAAGTTTTTTTTGATATCTTCAATATCCTTATTCAGGTCTTTGGTTACACTATTATCGCTTACCTCCTTTTTAATATCTTTTACCTCGTCCATGAATTCAGTATCTTCCAGTTCTTTTTTGATATCACTGGTTGCTTTTTTGAATTCTTTCATTCCTTTGCCTACGCCACGAGCAAGCTCTGGTATCTTTTTGGCCCCAAAAAGCAGCAAAACAACCACGACAACAATGAAAATTTCAGGTCCGCTGATAAATAAAAATATCTGGTTCATAAATGTTTTTTTAATTATTTAAACGGTAAAAATAATAAAAAGATTTCAAATTTCATTTTTTTGACTTTATCAGTTCAACCAAAGAGTTATAAAGATCAAATAAAGGGCTGCTATTATAACTGACAACAAATTGCCGGTTATTATAACAGCCCTTTACCAACAAGATTTCACAACAAATATATCAGACAGCTTTTTGTTTTTTCTTAGCTCTTCTTTTTTCCTGGATACGCTGTTTTATTTCATCTCTTTTAGATATCGCTTTGATTGTATCAAAAACAATCGGGGTTGCGATAAACAGTGATGAGTAAGTACCAACAATAACACCGAGCACCATAGCAAAAACAAATCCCCGGATAACTTCACCACCGAAAATGAAAATGGCCAGCAACACGACAAAAGTACTCAAAGAGGTACTGAAGGTTCTGCTGAGTGTGCTGTTCAAAGCGGAGTTCAATACACTAAACCGTTCCCTTTTCGGATGCAGGACTGTATACTCCCTGATTCTGTCAAATACGACTACTGTATCGTTGATAGAGTAACCAATAACTGTCAGTATGGCTGCAATAAAGGAAGAATCGATTTCAAGGGAGAATGGCATCAGACCATACAAGATAGAGAATATACCAAGAATAATCAATGAGTCGTGCGCCAGAGCGGCAACGGCCCCGAGACCATACCGCCAGTCTTTAAACCGGATAAAGATATACAGGAACACAGCCAGCAAAGCAAAGGCAATTGAAAAGATCGCTGCAACTACAATATCATCGGCAATAGTCGGCCCCACTTTGACAGAACTCATCCTGTAATCATCCAGGAAAGTTTCTTTATCAACATCATGGCTAAATATCGGTTGCAACCCCTGGTAAAGTAATTCCAAAATTTCTTTATCTACTTGTTCTCCTTCGTCATCTATTTTGTATTTTGTTGTAATCTTCACCTGGTTATTATCACCAAAAATTTTCACTTCCGGTGGTTCTCCGAAATAATCCTTTAATGAAGATGCAATATCCAGTGTGCTGACAGGTTCTTCAAAACGAACAACATATGACCGGCCTCCTTTAAAATCAACGCCATAGTTTAATCCTCTGATAAACAAAGAGCTAATACCAATAAGTACAATAAGCCCCGAAACTACGTAAAATGCTTTACGCCTGCCAAGAAAATCGAAGTTAAGGTTTTTAAAGGCATTTTCAGTAAACTTTGAAGCAAAGCTGACGGGTTTATTCTTGTCAAGAAAATTAACAAAAATGAGACGGGTAATAAAAATTGCACAGAATAAAGAGGTAATAATACCAATTCCGAGTGTTGTGGCAAATCCCTGAATCGGACCTTTACCGAAGTACCCGAGAATAATGGCTGTAATTAACGAAGTGACATTGGCGTCAATAATGGCTGAATAGGCGTTTTTGTAACCATCTGCAACAGCCAGTTTAATGCCTTTACCCATTTTTATTTCTTCCCTTATTCGTTCGTATATGAGCACATTGGCATCAACAGATATACCAATGGTCAGAACAATACCAGCAATACCGGGTAAAGTTAGTACAGCGCCCAGTGAGGCAAGTACCCCGAAAATAAAGAATATGTTAGCTATCAGCGCCAGGTCAGCAACCCAACCGGCTGTTTTGTAATAAAACACCATATAGAGAAGAATAAAAATAAAAGCAATCAGGAAAGAAGAGAGTCCTGAATTGATTGCTTCATGTCCCAGTGAAGGACCGACAATCTCTTCCTGTATTATAACAGCAGGAGCACGCATTTTACCGGATTTTAGGACATTAGCGAGGTCTTTTGCTTCTTTAATATCAAAATCACCTGTTATTTGCGAACGTCCTCCGCGAATTTCCTGGTTAACAACCGGGTAGGAATATACATAATCATCAAGAACAATGGCTACCTGCTTACCTACATTGTCTTTGGTAATTCTGGCCCAGGTTTTTGCACCTTCACCGTTCATGGAGAGGGAGACTTCTGCTGAAGCCTGGTTGTTTCCAAATTCAGCCCTTGCATCAGTAACCACATCTCCGGTCAGAGCCGGTTCTCTGTCTCTGGTTGATGACTTGAGGGCAACCAGGCGAAAATATTCTTGTTTTTCAATTGTCATCGGAAAGATATACCAACTGAAACTCAGATCACGCGGAAACATTTGCCTGATTTGCGGATCGCGCAGGTACTCCATGACAGTTGCTGTATCTTTTCCTTGTGCGATACCAATAGTAGCGCCTTCAACAAGCTTACCTTCTCTGGTTGTTTGAGGTCTGAGAACCGCCCAAAGTGGATTTTCCTTATTAAAATCTTCTAAAGATTCGTGTTGTTTCTGAGCTGTCGTATCTTCTTCAATTTCCGTCAGTAGGGAATCAATACCAGCATCTTCCCCTGTCGTATCCTGAACTGGTTCTTCCATCTCTGCCAGGAGGTCATCAACCTCAGAAGTATCTTGTTTCATTCCTGTTTCATCCACAGCATCAGTTTCTGTTATCTCTTCAGTTGGCTCTTCTCCGGTAATTTCTTCTTTCTCTTCCTCTTCCAGCTCTTCTTCTGCCATATTAATTTCCCGCAGTCTTTGGTTTACCTCACTCAGGTACTGGAATACTTCACGATTATCGTATGTTTCCCAGAATTCAAGTTTGGCAGCGCCCTGCAATAACTTACGAAATCTATCCGGATTATCAATACCCGGCAATTCAATCATGATTCTTCCCTGGTTTTCAAGCTGTTGTATTTGTGGTTGTGCAACGCCAAACCTGTCAATACGATTGCGAAGAACATTAAATGAATTATCAATTGCGCTGTTCGTTTCCTCCCTGATAACACTGAGCACTTCCTGGTTGGTAGACTCAAAATTAATTCTGTCCTTTAACTCACGAGTGCTAAAAATAGCAGCAAGCCTGGCCCCCGGGTCGATTTCTTCAAAAGCTTCGCCAAAAAGGGTCACAAAATCTTCCTGGCTGTTTTTTTGCCTCTCATGAGCAAGTTCAATCGCTTTCAGGAAGGTGGGGTCTTTAGAATTGTTAGACAAGGATTTTATCAGGTCAACCACTGACACTTCCAAAACCACATTCATTCCTCCTTTAAGGTCAAGCCCCAGGTTAATCTCACGTTCCTGGCATTCCCTGTATGTGTAATCTCTCAGCCACAGAAAATTATAAATACCTTCATTTGCTACTGAATCAAGATATGCCCTTTCTTTTTCCTGGTCTCCGTTGGCATATTCCTCTGCCTTTTGTCTCTCAAGCCAGGTGAAAAATGTAAATGATAATTGATATAAACTTACCAGTGCAAGTAAAATTGCCAGTAATTTAATTGCTCCTTTGTTTTGCATCAGTATTAATTTTTATATGTTATAATCTGCTTTTTATTTCAAGTATATTTTGTGACTCTAAAAAGCCTTTATCTTATCGTTTTATAAGAGTCATCATTTAGAGTATTTAAATTTCGTTGTTCCCGGAATTTCAGTATAGGTTTGTTATTATCTAATACTCATATTCTAAGGGAATAAACAAATTTGTATCCTTCTTTTTAAATAATCGCGCAAATATATAAAAAATTTTGATTACAGCTTATCTTTTTGATAAATAATCAATATGCTTATTTTAAATGAGTTGTAATAATGAAAATGACTGAAAAAGAAAAGATTGGGTGATGAGTAAAAGAGGGAGCAACAAGACAAAAGAAATAAGTGACTGTTTTACAGGTTGCTGCAACTAGCAGCACATCATTTCTGTTTGGAAATAGCGTCCTGCCTTTGGCAGCATATCATTTCCGTTTGGAAATAGCGTCCTGCTAATGGCAGCGAATCATTTCCGGCTGGAAAAGTCGTCCTGCCATTGGCAGCGAATCATTTCCTGTTGAAAATGGCGTCCTGCCATTGGCAGGGCATAATTTCCCTTTTGAGAATATCAAACAGCCACTTTTATTTAAAAAATATCGGCTGGTCATATATTATCTAAAATTCTAAATCGAAAATCTACTGCAACACTGAACTGCACATTGCTATTGAGAATGCTCTCTGCAA
>CAZVTW010000073.1:0-16746 GCA_964629805.1 uncultured Bacteroidales bacterium
TCACGGGGTTTACCCCGTTAAATAACTAAATGCGAGATAATTATTTCACGGGGTGAAATCCATGTAATCCGCGGACAAAAAAATTTCGCGGACAAAATTTACACATATGAAAATAATTAATATTGTTGATACTATTCACCCAATAAACATTGGAATTTGGCAGGCGGCCATTGCAACTGCAGGACCATTAAAGTCTCATTATAAAGTTGATACTGAATTATGGTTCCCGGGACAACCCGATATGGAATTACCATACTCACCCTTTTTAAAAGATATTAAAGTTTTTCCTCTGACTGACATATCTGAGGGTTACCTGAGAAAACTCATCAAAGAAAAAAACCTGAAATCCGGAATTACAATAATTGCTACTCATGGTTGCTGGCGTTTCCCCTCAAAATGGGGTTACCGTTTAAAGAACATTGGATTCAGTTGGATAGCCTGTCCCCATGGTATGCTTGAGCCATGGAGTGTAAAACAAAAATGGTTAAAGAAAAAAATGTATTACACTGTTTTTGAAAAAAAATATCTCAACGGCGCTGATTATATCAGAGCAGTTGGAACACCTGAATATGAACATCTTTCTCAGCAGTTTAAAAAGGTTGTCAAAATACCAAACGGTGTTTCAACTTTGGTTCAGGCAATGAAGCCCAAAGATTTTTCTGACAGGCTTTTTTTCCTGTTTATGGCAAGACTTCATCATAAAAAAGGCGTACTGCCACTGGTCGAAGCATGGATTGGTTCGGGACTCATACACAAAAAAAAATACACTCTTATTATTGCGGGTCCTGATGAAGGAGAAAAAAGACATATTGATGAGTTACTATCACAACATCCCAACATAAATATTATTCTGACAGGTCCCTTATATGGAGATGAGAAAATACGAATACTGAACAAATGTCATTTCTACATTCTACCATCACAGAGTGAAGGATTCCCAACGAGTGTGATTGAAGCAATGCAACATGGTCTGGTTCCTGTTATTACTGATGGTTGCAATTTTCCCGAGGCTTTTGAATCAAACTGTGCTGTTAGGACCGGCGCTTCTCCCGAAGAAATAAAAAACACTTTATATTGTATGCAGCAAAAAAAACCGGCGTATTTTTCAGATATCTCACATCGAAGCATTGATTTAATTACCGAAAAATTCACGAATGACAGAATTGCAGAATCACAATACCGCTTATATGAAAAAATGCTGAACCAGTAGTTGATAACAGCAAAAAATATTTGTACTTTTGTCCAACTGTGCCATTCCTCAGAAATTCCTATAAACTAACCGGAAAAAATGTCAATCTCATCAAATATGCATAAACAATTACAACTATCAAAACGGGCGTTCTGGGATGTTGATTTTGACCAGCTTATGAAAAAAGCAGATAATTACCCGGAATTCATTGTCCGTAAAGTGTTTGAACATGGAACATTTCAGGATGTTGTCAATGTTACCAGGTATTTTGGAAAAAGTAAGACGATTGAAATTCTGAAAAAAACGCATTTTTTACCGGAAAAAACCTTACATTTTGCTGCAGCTATGTTTAAAATTGATAAATCTGAATTTAAATGTTATACAAACAAACCACAACGCCATTTTTATACCAAACACTCCAGGATTTGATGAAACAGGAAGAAATCAAACCATTTCGCCTGGCAGGTGGAACTGGTCTGAGCCTGCAATTAGGACACAGGAAAAGTTTTGATATAAATTTATTTTCAGATACTGAGTTTTTGACAGAAGAGTTTGTCCGGTTCTTAAAAAAACTTTTTCCTAAGTTGAGCGGTTTGAACGAAGTGAAAAAGCGCTTTACTTAGGTTTAACCCCGACTTAGAAATTGTTGGTTTTCACCGAATAGGTGAAGGTGAAAACCTTACAATTTGTTTGTCCCCGACACTTCGTGCACGGGGCAGGCAGTGAGCGAAAATCGCTCAATTTGGGTTTTTGTAAACTCTGAAATAAGACAATTAGCTTTTGGTATAACAGCTTATATAAGGGCGCCCGATAATTCTGAACTTATCATCGATTTTATGTTGACAGATACATTTATCAGACCGGCGAACATTATTGAAAAAATGAGACTAGCCGATATTGAAGACATAGCTGCTATGAAATTAGAAGCAATTACAACACGTAATACAAAAAAAGATTTTTACGATATAGCAGAGCTCCTGAAAAAATATAAACTTCAGCAACTCTTAAAGTTTTATAAAGAAAAATATCCTTATCATGATATTAAACAAGTATTAGAAAATCTGACTTTTTTTTCGGAAGACTGTGAATCAAATTTTGACCCGGATACCTTAAAGGAGCAAGACTGGACTTCTGTGAAATTTACTATTATTGATGCCTTTAATGAGTATATTGATAAAACATTAAACGAAAATTGTGAGTAGCTCGTTATGTAATTAGCGCCACTAATTACAAATAAAACATATGCATCATGACTGATATTGTTGATACGATAAAAAAATCCGTGAAATTACCTGCATACTATAAGGAAATACAAGACTATATTAACGCGGAAAAGAAAAAGAGGAAAGAATTTTACAAGATTGTCAAAGAGGATGATAAAGCTGAATTTATTAATGGTGAAATGATTTTTCATTCTCCTGTCAACTCCTCTCATCTATTATTTTCAGGTTTTTTGTATAATTTACTTTCAAACTATGTCAATAATAATGATTTAGGAAGGGTTTATTATGATAAAGCCATGATTTCGCTTGAAAGAAATGATTATGAACCGGACATTGTATTTTTTTCAAAACAAAAAGCAGAGGTATTCAAACCTGATCAGATGTTGTTCCCTGTACCGGATTTTGTTGTGGAGTTTTTATCCAAATCAACTGAAAAAAATGACAGAGGTGTAAAATTTACTGATTACGCTTATAATGGTATTTCGGAATATTGGATTATAGACCCTGAAAAAAAAACATTGGAGCAATATCTTTTAAGAAATGGACAATATTTTTTGCTCCTGAAGACAGATAAAGGAGTAGTTAATTGTCACACAATTCCGGAATTTAGGATACCTGTAAAATCAATTTTTGAAAAAGACCTCAACATAAAAACATTAACTGAATTATTGAAATAATGAATGAATCCAGGCGTTTTTCATATAATGTCTGAACCTTAATAACAAAAAAGTTGATACAATAATATCATCTCATATTTATGATTATATTTGTGAATTCATCAATGACAACGAAATAATATGGAATCAAAAGAAGTAATAAGGTATGTAAAACAGGAAATTCCAAAAATCATTGAAAGTGATGTTGAATTACAAGGCAAACTTCAGTTATTATTTGAAGACCATTTTACAAAAAAAACAACTTTTGATGACAGATTTGACAGGATAATCAATGAGTTACGTCTTGACAGAATTGAGCAAAGGAAGAAATGGGAAGAACAGAACAAAAAGTGGGAGGAATGGAATCTTAAACATGAGAAAGACAGGGAGCAAGACAAAAAGAAGTGGGAAGAACAAAACAAAAAGTGGGAAGAATGGAATCTTAAACATGAGAAAGACAGGGAACAAGACAAAAAAAAGTGGGAAGAATGGAATATAAGATATGAACAGAACAGGTTACAAGAAAGGGAAAAGTGGGAAGAACAGAATAAAAAGTGGGAGGAATGGAATCTTAAACATGAGAAAGACAGGGAACAAGACAAAAAAAAGTGGGAAGAATGGAATATAAGATATGAACAGAACAGGTTACAAGAAAGGGAAAAGTGGGAAGAACAGAACAAAAAATGGGAGGAACAGCATAAATATAATTTAAGATTACTTGAAAATATAGACGAACAGGATAAGTTGCACAGAAGCAGTATAGGCGCCCTCGGCGCAAGATGGGGTTTGCATAGTGAAGAGTCCTTCAGAAACGGATTGAAAGGTATCCTTGAAAAAGATTTTGGAGTCCAGGTATTCAATTATAACGACAGGGACGACGAGGGAATAGTTTATTATGGGAGACCGGAATTAATTGAACTGGATATAATTGTAAAAAACGGGATACTGATTCTTTGTGAAATAAAATCCTCACTGAGTAAAAACGATATTTATGCATTTGAACGTAAGGTAAGGTTTTACGAAAAGAAGCATAAGGAAAAGGCAACAAAACTTATTGTCATATCACCAATGGTTGACCCGAAAGCAAAAAAAGTAGCAGATGAACTTGGTATTAAAGTATATTCTCATGCAGGAAAACATTATAACAATATTCTGGAAGATATAGAATAAATTGCTTGTCCACAATAAGCAAGTGAGAAATATGAATGCAACTTAAATTATCTAGATTTCTCCCTCGAGTAACTCGTGGTCGAAATGACAAACAGTTATTTATAAACGCGTCATTCTGAGTGAAACGAAGAATCTACAAGGGTGAAATAAACAAGGAAAAACAGATACATGTCATCCGTCAGGCTTTCTTCATATGATAATTCCTGGTACAATCCGGGTAAAAACCTTTTGATACGATTGTTATGGTTTCTGACCAACACATTCTTTTTTCAAAATCCATTATCTGTCAGTTCAACATTGAAAGTTATTTTGCTACGGCTTTTCGGCGCCAAAATAGGAAAAGGTGTTGTCATTAAGCCGTCTGTCAACATCAAATATCCCTGGAAACTCAGTGTTGGTGATTATTCGTGGATTGGAGAAAGCGTATGGATTGACAACCTTGACAAAGTTCATATCGGCCCACATTGCTGTATCTCCCAGGGCGCTTTGTTGTTATGCGGTAATCACAATTATAAAAAAGCATCCTTCGATTTAATAACGGAACCAATTATCCTTGAACAGGGTGTGTGGATAGGTGCAAAAGCCGTCGTTTGCCCGGGTGTTGTTTGCCAAAGTCACGCTGTTCTGTCAGCAGGGTCGGTTGCCATCAAAAACCTTGAACCATATTCGGTTTATCAGGGTAATCCTGCAGTTAAAATTCGCGACAGAGTTATATCTGAATAATCGACATAAGTAATCATTATGAATCTTAAAAAAAAGCAATTCACAAGCGACAACTATTCAGGAATATGCCCCGAGGCCCTCGATTCGCTTATCAAAGCCAATGAAGGTCATTCCTTACCCTATGGTGAGGACAAATGGACAGCAGAGGTGTGCGATATGTTTCGCGAAGTGTTTGAAACAGACTGTGAGGTGTTTTTTGTTTACAATGGCACAGCCGCCAACTCCCTTGCCCTGGCTTCCCTGACTCAGTCATACCATAGTGTCATATGCAGCGATACTGCACATATTGAAACAGACGAATGCGGGGCGCCGGAATTTTTTTCCAATGGCGCCAAACTATTACTGGGCGACACAATTGACGGAAAATTAACCCCGGCTGGAATACAAAATCTTATCACAAAACGATCAGATATTCATTATCCGAAACCCCGCGTTGTGAGTATCACACAAGCCACTGAGAACGGCACTGTTTACTCAAAACAGGAAATCCTGGATATTTACAAAACCACAAAACGATACGGTTTATCCTTTCACATGGACGGCGCCAGATTTGCCAATGCCGTAGCAGCCCTCAATGTCACACCTAAAGAGATAAGCTGGCAGACAGGAATAGATGTTCTGTGCTTTGGCGGAACAAAAAACGGGCTGATCACTGGCGAAACAGTGATTTTTTTTAACAAAGCTTATGCTGACGAATTTGCCTACAGGTGTAAACAGGCTGGTCAGCTCGCTTCCAAAATGAGGTTTATATCAGCGCCCTGGATTGGGTTGTTAAAAAATGGCATCTGGCTGAAATACGCAACCCATGCCAATGAAATGGCTGCATATCTTGAGCAGCAATTAGAATCAATAGAAAAAATATCCGTCAAATTTCCCTGTCAGGCCAATTCATTGTTTATTGATATTCCGGATGGAGTTGTTGAAAAACTTGAGTTGCAGGGCTGGCGTTTCTATTCTTTTATCGGTCTGGGTGGTATCCGGATTATGTGCTCCTGGGATACACAAAAAGAAGATGTTGATCTGCTTGTTCATGATATAAAAAACGCACTGAGTTAATTCGGGATTCGCTCATTTAAAGCAACCTTTAGGCATTGAAAATAAATAAACTGAACATTTATTGATATTCTTTTCCGGTCTGAGAATATTACCATTTCTGCCGTCAACCTGCCGGCGCGCCTGAACCCGGCAGCGTTGAAAAAGTATAAAAAAAATAATAATCAATCAATCAATGAAAGTATCCATCATTACACCATCCTTTAACAGCGCTCATTTAATTCGAAATGTCATGTTATCTGTAAAAAGTCAAAACTATCCTGAGATTGAACACATCATCATTGACGGCGGTTCCGGTGATAATACAACTCAAATAGTTGATTCTTTTGGGGATGAAAATCCTGTATTCATTTCCGAACCGGATAAAGGAATTTATGATGCGATTAATAAAGGAATTAAAAGAGCAACCGGAGACATTATCGGCATATTGAATACAGATGATGAATATTTTGCTGAAAATGTTATTGAGCAAGTTGTTCGTATGTTTAAAAATTCGGATACAGAGGGCGTTTATGGCGATCTTGTCTACGTAAGACGTGAAAACACAAATTCGATAATCAGGCGATGGAAATCCGGAAATTTTACCCGGGATAAATTAGCAAAAGGCTGGATGCCACCACATCCGGCATTGTTTCTGAAAAAAAACGTGTATGACATGTATGGACTGTACGACACATCCTTTTCTATATCAGCAGATTATGATTATATTTTGAGGATTCTCGGAAAATATAAAATTTCTGTTTCCTATATCCCTGAAATTTTGATCAAAATGCGGTTTGGAGGAAAAAGCAATACCGGACTGAAAAATATCATACGAAAACGAATAGAAGATTACCGGGCCATCAGGCAAAATAGAACAGGTGGGATTTTGACTCTCATTTACAAAAACTTATCTAAAATAAGTCAATTTTCGTTCTTTTCAGTTAATTTTAAAAAAAAATTCTCCTAAAGCAATAATAAAACCTCATTTTTTTATCTTTGCTTTTTATTTTCAATTCAAAAATACATTATTAACATGCTTACAAAAGAAAAAAAAGGTAAAACAATGGCAACCAACAATGAGAAATTAGATATCAGGACACACAATTCAATAGCAGAAGGAACCAATATTACCGGTGATGTTAAAACAAACGGTAATATACGTTTTGATGGCAAACTGAAAGGAAATATTTTTACGGATAAAAAAATTGTTGTTGGCCCGTCAGGTGCAATAGTGGGTGAAATACACTGCAACAATGCTGATATTGAAGGACATGTCGAAGGTAAAATCACAGTGAATGAATTATTATCATTAAAAGCAACTGCTGACATCAAAGGTGATATAAAAACAAAAAAACTGGCTATTGAACCAGGCGCTAATTTCTCCGGTACCTGCAATATGAATACGGATAAAGCAAAACCACAGGAAACAGGTCCTCAAAAATATGAAAAAAAAGGAGGAAAACAACCTTAAAAAGGTCAAAAACAACCTGAAAGGGTATGCTAAATATTCAGGAATAGCTTTTCAAATGCTCATTGTCATTTTGTTAGGCGTTTTTGGAGGATTTAAACTTGATAAATATTTAGAATTTCGTATTCCGGTCTTTACGATTGTTGGTTCCATTGTATCTGTTTCCCTGGCGATTTATATTGCAATCAAAGACGTGTTAAAAAAATAAAATATGTCAACATGGCCAAAACAATGAAAAAAATTACCATTCAGCTTATTATTTTTACAATTATTGTGGCCATCCTTTCTGCTGCGCTGTTTTTGACACTTTTAAAGGAGTATTATTTTCAAATTTTTCCGCTTTCAGTGATAATTTTTTTCGCTTTGACGTTACTTTTTTTCTTTTTGATCGTTAAACGGGGTGAAAATAATCCAAACAAATTTGTCCGGATGTTTTTATTATCTATGACAATAAAAATATTTACATTATTAATCTATCTTACTGGTTATTTGTTATATGACAGGAGTGAAGCTGTCCCGTTTCTGATTTCATTCCTTGTTTTATATCTTATATTTACTATTTTTGAAGTTTTTTCTGCTGTCAGGATATCAAAAACACACAGAAAGTAAAAATTTTTTACACACATGTGCCAAAATGAACAAATAGAAATACATAAAAAGAAATCAGGGTTTCTGAAACATGGATTTTTCTTTCTCCTGGCTTTTGCTTTTATCCTGATTTCCGCCACAAATGCATTTTCTCAGGAAACTCATGACAGCCATCATGAACATGAAAGCGACATGAACCCGGGAGATGTCATTTTCGATCACATATACGATTCTTACGAATGGCATATCCTGACATACGAAGATATACACATAAGCATACCACTCCTTGCTATCCTGTATTCAGAAGATAAGGGATTCCAGGTCTTTCCTACAAGCAAGTTTCATCATGGTCACAGTGAATACAAAGGATTTCGGATTGCCGGAAAGAATGAAGACTACCCAGGTCAAATCGTTGAAAAAACAGACACAGGAGAATGGAAACCGCCCTTCATTGATATTTCTATCACAAAAACAGTATTAGGCATATTTTTCAGTTGTGCTTTACTCATCATTATTTTCACAAAAATAGCCAAAAAATACAAGCAGAGAGGTAATTCGCCGCCAACCGGCCTGCAAAATGCACTTGAGCCGCTGATCATTTTCATCAGAGATGATGTTGCCAAAGATGCAATAGGAGATAAAAAATATGAACAATTCCTCCCTTATCTCCTGACAATATTTTTCTTCATATTTGTCAATAACTTGTTAGGTTTGATCCCTTTTCCTCCGCCTGCAGGGGCAAATGTCACAGGGAATATTACAGTAACAGGCGTACTAGCGCTTTTTACCTTTTTTATCACAACAATCAAGGGAAACAAAAACTATTGGAAACATATTTTCAATACTCCGGGCGTACCCTGGTGGATGAAATTTCCAATACCATTGGTGCCGGTTGTCGAAATACTTGGCATGATAACAAAACCATTTGTCCTGATGGTTCGTCTTTTTGCTAATATTACAGCAGGACATATTGTATCACTTGGATTTTTTGCTCTTATTTTTGTTTTTGGGAATATGAATGTTGTTGCCGGATACGGTATTTCAGTTGTTTCTATCAGTTTTGCAATATTCATTACATTCCTGGAGCTATTGGTAGCTTTTATACAGGCTTATGTGTTCACCCTTTTGTCTGCCTTGTATTTTGGCATGGCAACAGAAGAACATCATTAATTGAATTTTTTTTATGAAAACAGTTTTGAGGTCATATATTAATCATTAAAAACACAGTTTATGTTAGTTTTATCAATTATTCTTGAAGCAGCCAGCTGGGCAGCCCTCTCAAAATTAGGGGCAGGTTTAGCAGCTGCTATAGCTGTTATCGGCGCTGCTTACGGTATCGGTAAGATTGGTAGCCAGGCTATGGAAGCGATTGCCCGTCAGCCGGAGGCATCGGGTGATGTACGTTCAAGTATGATCGTCGCAGCAGCCCTTGTTGAAGGTGTTGCTTTTTTTGCCATTGTCGTCTGCCTGCTTATTCTTTTTGTTTAAAAAAAGTAAGTTTTTGACCCGGGAGCAGCGGTTGGCTGTTTCCCGTGGCATTATTTCTTCAGATACAAACATTAAAAAATAAAATTATGCAGCTTGTAACTCCCGGTTTAGGGCTTATTTTCTGGATGATACTCTCTTTTACAGTGGTTTTGTATATCCTGGCAAAATTTGCCTGGAAACCCATACTCGGTACGCTGAAAAAACGTGAAAAATCAATTGCAGATGCTTTAAAAGCAGCCGAAAGGGCCAGGGAAGAAATGGAGCACCTTCAGGAAGAAAATGAACGGATAATGGCTGAAGCAAAAAGCGAACGGGATAAAATCTTCAAAGAGGCCCGTGATGTAAAAGCCAAAATAATAAAAGAGGCCCGTCAGAAAGCTTCTCATGAAGCTGACAAACTGATAGAAAATGCAAGGCAGGCCATTGAAAATGAGAAAAAAGCAGCCATTATCGAAATGAAAGATAATATTGCAAAACTTTCGCTTGAAATCGCTGAGAAAGTTATCAGGCAGCAACTTGAAGGTGATAAAAAGCAAATGGAATTTATCGAACAAAACCTGAATGATTTAACATTAGCATAATTATTGATTCAACACAATGAACGAAAGCATTATTTCTACCCGATATGCAAAGTCACTTTTTCTGCTGGCCAGGGACACCAACAGCCTGGAACCTGTAAAAAAAGATATTGAAGCGGTTTATGAGGTTTGCTGCAAGGTAAAAGAATTTGATGCCTTCCTGAAAAATCCATCTATCGAACCTACAGATAAAGAGAAGATTATTAAAACAATCTTCGGGAAAAAACGACATGATTATACGAATAACCTTATTCACATAATCCTTCAAAATAACCGGGAAATTTTTCTAAAGGATATATCCCAAGTGTTTCTGGACTTATACAGAAAATACAAAGGCATTAAAAAAGCCACTATTGTCAGTACAGTTCCACTTTCAAAAAACGCCGGAAAGAAGGCTGAAAAAATATTGGAAAAAGTATTTCATACAAAAATTGAATTTGAAGAACATATTGATCCTTCAATCATAGGCGGTTTTATGCTTCGGGTTGAGGACCAGCAAATAGATGCAAGTGTTAAAAATAAACTCAGAATACTGGATAAAGCTTTCAAACAAGCACATATATGTAAATAGGATATTAAATTTGAATAATACATATTTTTATGACCGATATTAAACCCTCAGAGGTATCTGAAATACTGCGAAAACAACTTCAGGGTCTGAAAGCAGGCGCTGATTTGGAAGAAGTAGGCACTGTCCTGCAAGTTGGCGATGGAATCGCAAGGATTTACGGGCTTTCAAATGTTCAGGCAAATGAAATGATTGAGTTTGAAACCCAGGTGAAGGGTATTATTTTAAACCTGGAGCAAGACAATGTCGGATGTGTTCTGCTCGGTTCATCCGAAAATATCAGGGAAGGCAGTACTGTTAAACGACTTGGCAGGATAGCTTCCATCAATGTAAGTGAGGCATTGCTGGGACGTGTTGTCAATACCATTGGAGAACCCATTGACGGGAAAGGCGCACTTTCCGGTGATTTGTATGAATTGCCCTTAGAAAGGAAGGCCCCGGGTGTCATTTACAGACAGCCGGTAAATCAGCCAATTCAAACCGGAATTAAAGCTATTGACTCCATGATACCTATTGGCCGCGGACAACGGGAATTAATCATTGGCGACAGACAAACCGGGAAAACGGCCATTGCCATAGATACTATCATCAATCAAAAAGAATTCTACGACAAGGGAGAACCTGTGTATTGTATTTATGTAGCAATCGGACAGAAAGGTTCTACTGTTGCCAATATAGCTAAAACCCTTGAAGACAATGACGCAATGGATTATACGGTTATTGTATCGGCAGCAGCTTCCGAACCGGCGGCTTTACAGTTTTATGCACCATTTGCAGGAGCAGCCATCGGGGAATATTTCAGGGACACAGGCAGAAGCGCCCTGATTATTTATGATGACCTCTCCAAACAAGCTGTTTCCTACCGCGAAGTATCACTCCTGCTCCGTAGACCACCCGGAAGGGAAGCATATCCGGGTGATATATTTTATTTACATTCCCGTCTACTCGAAAGGGCTGCAAAAATCATTGACAATGATGAAGTTGCTTCTAAAATGAACGATATTCCGCCGCCAATCAAAGACAAAGTCAAAGGTGGGGGATCTTTAACGGCGCTCCCTATCATTGAAACCCAGGAAGGTGATGTTTCAGCATACATCCCTACCAATGTGATTTCAATTACAGATGGTCAGATTTTTCTTGAGTCAAACCTTTTTCATGCCGGCGTCAGGCCGGCTATTAACGTGGGTATTTCAGTATCCAGGGTTGGAGGGAAAGCCCAAATCAAAGCGATGAAAAAAGTGGCCGGCACCCTCAAAATTGATCAGGCACAATACAGGGAACTTGAATCGTTTGCAAAATTCGGTTCGGACCTCGACCCTGCAACAAAGGCTGTCCTGGAAAAAGGCGAACGAAATGTTGAACTGCTGAAACAGCCACAGTACTCGCCTGTTCCTGTTGAGGAACAAATTGCCCTGATTTTTTGCGGTACAAACGGACTCCTGTCTGATGTTCCTGTGGATGAAATCAAAGAATTTGAAAAAGAATTTATTGAGTTTCTAAAAGTAAAACATCAGGATATTTTGGATACCCTGAAAAAAGGGAACATAGATGAAGATATGATGAATACCCTGAAAAAAGTTGCTTTTGAGCATACAGAAAAATATCGCGAAGATTAAAGCATAGACCTTGTTTTCAAAATCATATTAAAGTTGTAAAAAACAATGGCCAGTTTAAAGGAGATACGGACAAGAATCAATTCGGTTAAATTGACCCGGCAGGTTACAAGCGCTATGAAAATGGTATCAGCGGCTAAGCTGCGTAAAGCACAGGAGGCGATTGCGGATATCAGGCCCTATGCTGATAAACTGCAAGAAATACTTAGTCACCTGGCAGCTAGTATGGATACCTATACCGAAAATCTGTATGCACACGAAAGAGAAGTGAAAAATGTTTTGCTCATTCCGATAACCTCAAACAAAGGACTTTGTGGCGCTTTAAATGCCAATGTGATAAAAAAAACAATGCAACTCATTAATAATGAATATAAAGACTACAAAAAAAATAAAAATTTGAAAATTATCACCATAGGAAAAAATGCAGAGGATGTCCTGAAATCAAGGGGTATTGAAATAGAATCTCAACATAACGATATCTTTGACATGCTAAGTTTTAGTAATGTCAGAAAAATTGCTGAAGAAATCATGGAGGACTATTTATATGAAAAATATGACAAGGTCGAAATCATTTACAATCAATTCAGAAATGCTGCTAATCAGGACTTAATTATAAGTCAGTTTCTACCTATTTGTGTAGACGAAGATATTCCGGCACAACAATATCATTCGGATTATATCTTTGAACCTGATAAGGAGTTTATAATCACTGAAATCATTCCAAAATCATTGAAGATTGAATTTTACAAGATATTACTCGACTCAAACGCATCGGAACATGGCGCCAGAATGACAGCAATGCATAATGCCACTGAAAATGCTTCTGAGTTGATCAGGGAATTGAATTTAAACTATAATAAAGCCAGACAGTCTGAGATAACAAAGGAAATAATAGAAATAGTCAGTGGAGCTGAGGCTCTGAGAAGGGGTTGACTTTTCATGAGTGGGAGTGAAGAATTAATATGACAATATGTGGCATAAAGTAGCGGATTTAATCATAAAATATCGACTTTTTATTCTGATTACAGTTGTCCTCATTACGGGCTATATGGCCTACAGGGCTTCTTTTGTTCAAATGGAATACAAAATGGCGGTCATGCTGCCCGAAACTGATTCCATATCAATTCAGTACAGAGAGTTCAAAGAGATATTTGGTGAAGACGGAACTCTTATGGTTGTTGGTTTTCAGGACACAAACCTGTTTGAAATAGAGAAATTCAATGATTTGATATCACTCATTGATACCTTAAAATCAATTGAAGGGGTTAAAAATGTTACTTCTGTGGCTAATGCTGTCAATTTGATTACTGACCGCCAGGAACGAGTATTTAAAGCGGAAAAAATATTTATTGACAAATTTGATCAGCAATCCGAACTCGATAGTCTGAGGGATATTTTTATGAGTCTGCCATTTTATAAAAACCTCCTGTACAATGACTCTTCAAACTTTTACCTGATGGCCCTGAATGTCGAAAAAGATAAAATTAACAGTAACAAACGCTTTGATTTTGTCGACAATCTGGAATCCATTATCTCAGAATTTGGTGAGAAACATCAGCTTAAAATCAGATATTCAGGCTTACCCTATACCAGGACCAGAATTTCTGAAATGATAAAATCCGAACTTCTCATGTTCATCTTTCTTGCCATGCTGGTCACTGCATTCATCCTATGGTTTTTGTTCCGGTCATTCAGGGTTGTTCTGTTTTCTTTGTTCATTGTAGGGAGTATCGTTGTCTGGGCTTTGGGAACCATGGATATTTTTGGTTACCAGATTACTATTCTTACCGGCATGATACCCCCTTTGATGATTGTTATCGGAATTCCGAACTGTGTGTTTTTACTCAACAAATACCATAATGCTTATAGTGAGAAGAAGAATAAAATAAAGGCTCTTAAAAGAATGATTATCAAAATGGGTAGCCCGATATTTTTAACAAACCTCACTACTGCTGCCGGTTTTGCAACATTTATGGTAACACAAAACAGGATACTCACTGAATTTGGACTCATCGCTTCTCTCAACATCATGGGGCTTTTTGTTATTTCTATGTTGTTAATCCCTGTTTTATTCAGTTATAATCCACCACCACTTGAAAGACACACAAAGCACCTTGATAGTAAAATCATCGAAAAAATTATCAGTTCATTGTGTACCATTACAATGAAATACAGGAAAACAGTTTACATTTCTGTTGGTATTTTTCTTGTTCTGGCAGGCATAGGTATCAGTCTGATGCATACAACCGGATACATCATTGACGATATCCCCTCCAACCACCCGGTCAAGAGAGACCTTAAAATATTTGAAGAGCATTTTAAAGGCATCATGCCTTTTGAGATAATGATAGACACAAAAAAACGAAAAGGTGTACTTTCAACATCCACACTAAAACGGATCGACAAATTACAGGATGAACTCGGAAAATACCCCGAACTGTCAAAATCCCTTTCCATAGCTGACGGAATAAAGTTTGTCAGGCAGGCATATTTCAGGGGAAACCAAAGACACTACAAGATACCAGGTAACCGTGAAAAAAGCTTTATCTTCTCATACCTTCCCAAAGGTGAAAGTCCGGAGAATCTATCCCTGTTAAACTCCATTGTAGATTCAGGCATGCAAAAAGCCCGGGTTACACTCAATGTCGGTGATGTCGGGACGACAAAAATGGACGCATTACAACAAAAAATACAGGCTGAAGTAGATTCCATCTTTCCGCCTGACAGATATGATACCATTGTAACAGGTTCAAGCATTGTTTTTACAAAAGGCACAGAACATCTGATTCATAACTTGTTTACAAGTTTACTACTGGCTGTTTTGCTTATTTCAATTTTTATGGCTTTTATGTTCTCTTCGCTCCGAATGATATTAATTTCTATTGTACCCAATATTCTGCCATTGTTATTTACAGCTGCTGTTATGGGGTATGCCGGTATTGCCATTAAACCTTCAACAGTTCTGGTATTTAGTATTGCTTTTGGTATTTCTGTGGATAATGCCATCCATTTTCTCGCTAAATACAGGCAGGAACTGGAAATCTTTAACTGGGACATAAAAAAGTCTGTTCTTGAAGCGCTAAAAGAAACAGGTGTCAGCATTTTATACACAGCAGGTATTTTGTTTTTCGGTTTTGCCATATTCGCCCTTTCCGAATTTGGCGGAACTGTTGCCCTGGGTATTTTAATCTCTATCACTTTATTTGTGGCAATGTTTGCAAACCTTATTCTATTGCCCTCATTATTGCTCTCTCTGGAACGGTTTCTCACAACAAAAGCGTTTAAAGAACCTTTCCTGCAATTTTTTGATGAAGAAGAAGATATAGAACTGGAAAAGCTTGAGATCAAAGATGAATGCAGTTAAAACATATACATACAAGGAACTGCTTGGATTGATTGAGGATGAAATTTCCGACTGTCTGCTGCAACAGGATATGCAACCGGCTATGCTTTATGATCCTGTCAAGTACATTTTGACCATTGGGGGGAAAAGACTGCGTCCCGTTCTTATGCTCATGGCATGCAACCTGTTTAGCGAATCCGTTACTCACGCATTAAAACCAGCTTTAGGGATTGAAATATTTCATAATTTTACCCTCCTGCATGATGATATCATGGACAAATCGGATACAAGACGGGGAAAACCTACCGTGCATAAGAAATGGAACGAGAACACAGCAATTCTGTCCGGCGATGCAATGTCTGTAATGGCCTGTCAGTTCATTACAAAATGTCCTGCTGAAGTCCTGGTAAAAGTATTGTCTGTTTTTAACACAGCAGCGCTTGAAGTTTGTGAAGGACAGCAGTTTGATATGGATTTTGAAATGAGGGATAGTGTCAAAACAGATGACTATCTCAGGATGATAAGCCTCAAAACCTCAGCTCTGATAGCTGCATCAATAAAAATAGGTGGTATTATTGGCGGATGTACGGATGAAATGGCAAAAGACCTTTACCAATTCGGAATGAACATGGGTATCGCTTTCCAGTTGCAGGACGATTATCTGGATGTTTTTGGTGATCAGGAATATTTTGGCAAGCAAACAGGAAATGATATTGTCTCAAATAAGAAAACCTTTTTACTCATACATGCGTTTAAGGAGGCAAAAGGAAAAATGCGTACAAAACTTGAAGATTGCTTATTGCTTGATTATAATAACAGGGAGGAGAAAATTCGGGGTGTCATGTCTGTTTATCATGATTTGGGCATTCGTGAAATAACCCTGAACAAAATCAATGATTATTATCGCCAGGCAAGGAATTATTTAGAAAAAATTACTGTTGAAAATTACAGAAAGGAAGGTTTTTACAATATTATTGAAAAATTAATCTCACGGAATAATTAATAAAAATAAAATACTACATTTGTATAATCACGATAAATAAAAAATAAAACTCTTATGGCCGGGAAATACGGAAAAATAATACAGGTCATTGGTCCTGTGAT
>CAZVTW010000074.1:0-16698 GCA_964629805.1 uncultured Bacteroidales bacterium
TTTCATGCTGATTTGTAAGTAATTGATTATAAACCCAAAAGATCTTCACTCATTTGATTTTGAAGGAATCGGCTTTGTTGTGAATGGCTGGGCACTTAATAAAGGCTGGACATGGTGCACGCGCGATCAATTCAAAGATAATCACAATGTGTTGATTGATGTATTTGTTGACGGCAAATTGATTGAGACATCCAAAATGCCAACAAAATACGCCATTCGTAAAAACGGAATTGCCTGGGCATTTAACCTGCCAAAAGGAAAACATCAGGTAAAACTGGTACTTAAAAATCCATCAGAGAAATATGAAGTGAAATTGCAAAGAATTATTATATATTCGGATGTGCAACAGCTTTAAAAAAAACAGAACAGGTACATACTGCTTCAAAGAAAACGCCCGGTTCTGCGTTGCTTTAATAATACCGAATCTCATATTTATATCCCTGCTCAACCAAAAACATCTGGCGATTAATGCTGAAATCCTGTTCTGTGGTTGTTTTTGATACCAGGGTGTAAAAATGCGATCGTTTTTTCTTAGGCCTTAGAATTCGACCCAGACGCTGGGCCTCTTCCTGTCTGCTCCCGTAAGTACCTGAAACCTGGATCATTACATTTGCATCGGGTAAATCAACAGCAAAATTGGCTACTTTCGAAACAATGAGTATTTTTTCTTCTCCGTTTCTAAATTTATGATAAAGCTCTTCACGTTTTTGATTGTTGGTTTTTCCTGTAATAACCGGCAGTTTTAAAAATTGGGCTATTGATTCGATTTGCTTAATATACTGACCTATTACAAGAATTTTATCATCATTATGATTATCAATTAACTCTTTAACAAGCTCAATTTTATTGGGATTTTCAGCTGCTATCCTGAATTTTTTTCTTTTATCGGCAAGTGCATACTCCATTTCTGTTTCATTGCACATTGGTATCCTGTATTCAGTACAATACGCCTCGGCAATAAAACCTTTGTTCTCAAGAACTTTCCAGGGAACATCATACCTTTTTGGTCCGATAAGTGCAAACACTTCATCTTCTTTTCCATCTTCGCGAACAAGTGTTGCTGTTAAACCCATACGTCGTTTGGCCTGTATCTCTACTGTAGCGCGAAAAACAGGAGCTGGCAGAAGGTGTACTTCATCATAAAGAATTAGTCCCCAGTTTTGGAGATTAAACAATTCAAGATTGTGATGTTGTTCTTCCTTATTTTTCCGATACGTTAGCATTTGGTAGGTTGTAATTGTAATCGGTTTTATTTCTTTATTTAATCCTGTAAATTCACCTATATCGTCCGGATTAATATCAGTTTTTGAAACTAATTCATCTCTCCATTGATGAACAGATACATTGTTGGTTGTGATGATGAGTGTATAGTTCGAAATCCGGGCAATAGTACCCAGCCCGATAATGGTTTTTCCAGAACCACATGGCAATACAATAATTCCGTTTCCTCCGGTAGCGCGACCTGAATGATAGAATGCCTCTACTGCTTCAGTCTGATAATCACGGAGTCTGAAAATATTTCCGTCATGATCTACATCCAGAAGTTTTATTTCAAAGTCTTCACCTTCGTTATATCCGCAAAGGTCTTTAACCGGATACCCTATTTTAACCAAATCATGTTTTACTAATCCTCTGTCTGAAAGGTTAATCAGAATCCCTTCGGGTATTGTTTCCTGCCAGTATTTTTTTAGGTCTTCTTCGTTTATAAGACGATCAAATATAACTTTCGAAAGTATTTTAAGAAGAAGGAATCCGTTTTTATAGGGTCTCAATAGTAACTTGCCATAGGCGGAGTACCATTCAACAATATCGGAAAGCACATTTTGAGGAATGTCGTAGCGCGAAAATTTCTGCAATCCGTTTGTTATTTCATCAAGCGGAATGTCAAGAGCGGCTGCATTCCACAATGATAAAGGAGTAATTCGGTAAGTATGAATAAATTCAGGCGATTTTTCAAGCTCGGCAAATGATGCCAGAAAGTCCCGGCAAACCGGGTATTGGTTGTGTTTTACTTCAACCATTAATGTATGATCACTTTGTACAATTAGCGGCATTTCCTTTCGTATATTTTTAGCTTTTTATTGATACTGTATATGAAGATTTCAACTCCTTAATTATTTCATTTACAATTTTTTCAACTTTTTTATTGAATACAATACTGCATTTAGCATCATTGTAAGTCTTTACAATTTTGTTCTCAGAACACTTCAAAAGAAGGGCTTTGTAAAAATTCTTATTGTCAATTTTATACTCAACAAAAGTATCAGCAAATACGCTTACCTTCTCTTTGGTCTGTGCATTACTTTTTGTCTGAGTTGCTTTCCCAAATGCGGTTTTTGCAACTTTTGGCATTGAGGTGAACTTATTATCTTTATGATTGACAATCAAAGGCACTTTACCATCAATCAGGAGACTTTCATAAACTTGAGCTCCGTTTTTAATTAATGCATTTTTTTCATTTATTTTGTGTACCACCTCAACCTCATCTTTAAGGCCGTTATTTTCGTACAAAGCAAAACCAGAATATAGAATAAACCAGTCGGTTTGCCCCATCCATTCTTTAAGTTCGGCCAGAACATTGGCCGGTATGGGATGAGTAAGGGATTCTGTAAGCATTTCAATAATATCAGCTTTGTTGTTGGCAACATATTTCAGCACCTTTATTTTATTCAGGCGCATAACTAACTGAGGGTCTTCAGTCAAAGTATCGCATAAAGGGAGGAATGTACGTGCTATTTTTACCGGATAAATCGGTGCTTCAACTATTAACTCAAAGTTTGGTTGAAGCGTTGCTTTAATATTGTAGTCGTCTTTGAAATAATTTTTCAGTCGATGATTGACTTTAAATGCTTTAAGCTTCCCGAATGTGGGGACATATTCCGCTAAAGGAAGGTTGTTATCGTAAGCTACATCAACAAATCCCATAATTAAAGGGATATATTCCAGAAAGCGTTCAATCCATCCTCCCTCGCCTTTTTCAAAAGCATCCGGATCGCTTTCATTAATTTTTATTTCATCTCTCGGATAATAATTATAACCTCTTTTCACTAATTCTAAACCGGAATAACGACCTTGATTATTATTTCGTTGCCATTTTAATGTTTTGGGGATGAGGAAAAAAAAATGATTTTGCTTAAGGTACTGAATTAATGACTGCGTTGTAAACCATTCGCCTACTGGAAGTGAAAATAAAAGATCGAGCAAAAAATTCCTTGGTTTGGCAAAATCTATATAATTTGTTATTCCCCGGTTATTCCATCCAATATACGCTTCTAAAGAAGAACAGAAATGTGTTTTATAAAATTCATTATGACCATTGCTATACCCATCTGTTAATTTTTCAAGTATGTTTTTTTCCTGATTGTATAAAGAACTGTTGATATGTTTTTCAAGGATACTTTGATCGGTTTCAATATAGTTGTCGGGAAATGATGGCTCAGAGCTTGAATAACCCATATAGACGCCTTCTGTTTCATAATATGTAAAATCCATTTTGTAGGCAAGGCGGTCAATGAATTCAATGTAATCAGATTTCCCTGATTTTGATGTTTCTCCAATAATGTCTTTGTAACCAAAAAGTTTTGCAATTTTTCGCACATCTGTTTTCGAAATGTCATTATTTCTGTGTGTGCGTTTTAAGTCTGTTTCCGAGCAAAAGTCAACAAAACTAATCAAATCCTTACGCAGGTTGTATTTACAACTCTTCAAGTCCAGATTTGAAACATCAGCTATTTCTAATCTAATATTTTCCATTTCCAATGATTTTTTTTATGAGGCAGCTATTTCTTTGACAATTATTCCTGAGCGTTTGAGCATAGCTTCTATAATGCTTCTGTTTTTCTGAGGGAATGCATAATAATTATCAGGCAGTTTTACAAGGTCTTCTTTGTTTTTAAATTTTTTTTCAAGCATAACAGCTACCGACAAATCATTGACTTTGGCTACCAATACATTTGTATGTATTATTTTTTTCCCTAATTGTTTGTAGTAGCTATTAAGGGAATTGGCAAACAGAGGAAACCGGGTGCATACATCTTTAAAGACAATATTGTTCTCAATTTTTTCAATGTTGCGTGTAATCAATTCCACGGACGGGATTATTTTGATTGCTTTTCCGGTCGGTTCAAATTTAGCTGATTGAGTTAAAACCTCAATTACATTAACCGGAATTTTATCGAAATTTATTACAATTGCATCCTTAACGTCTCTTGCATATTCAGAAGGATTCATCTTATCATAATCGGTTATCTGAACCGGCCTGTAAAGGTTTTCGGAAGGATGTTTACACAGGACATTGCAATTGAATAGTATTTTGCAAATATTTTCTCCTTTTACTATTTGAGTATCATCAGACAGGAAAAATTCGATTATTTTGTTCAGCTTATCGGGGTGAAACCAAACATCTTCCTCGTGCACGTTTAAAATTTTTGTGATAAAACGGAATAATTCTTTTTGCTTCTCATTTGGTATACTTTTGGGCATATGAATTTTTAGCTGTGATTGCACAACCCGGGTTTTAACAGATGATATCGAAAAAGTGGCACCCTCTGTGCGGTGGCCTTTTGTTTGGTCAAATTTATCGTGGATAGTTTTAATTATTTCATTAATAAAATGTTTTGTTTCAATAATTCCTTTTATTTTTTCTGTTTTGGTTTTCAAAAGGGGTGGTAAATAATTGGCAAATTCCGGCGGAAAATAAAAATACAATTGTTCAAGTTTGGATTTTGCAAAAACATCCACTTTAAACATTGGTATTATTAGGCCTTTACAAATTAATTTCCGTGTGACTTCTTTGTATAAATCTTTGTATTTCTGATTGAAAGATGCATAATAATTATTGCGAATTACACTGTTTGGGTAAACAGACTGAAAAAAACACACATTGGGCAGCGTCTTTAATATGCTCAAAAAATACAATGCTATTACCTCTTTTTCAGACAGGGTGTTCATAATTTTTTCAAGTCCGGTTGTCTGCAGGAGATAATGCTTCAAAAATTCGTTGTTCGCATTTACCGAGGCAGGAAAATCTCTGTTTTTGCAAATTTGTTTAATATCGGCGATTGTTATGTGTAAATATGCATCAGAAATTATTTTTTTTCTTGATGCTTCGCTTAAATGAAATGAACTGAAGTTTTCTGAAAGCATTTGTAAATTATTTTTTTTATTAAAAAATGAGTCCACTCCTAAAAGTAAGAATTTTGTCAAAATTGAGACGTTTGACATTTTTGAACCGGAGTTAACTGACTGTTAATGAGGATTCAAAAATGTCAAACAACAAAGAGTTTGGCAACAATTGGACTTTTAAGAGTTGACTCAAAAATAGTATTGCGAGACATTTTTTGTACAGTACTCTTTCGCAATTTTTATTGACTGCGAATATCATAATAAAATAGATCAATAAAAAATTTTTAGACCGGGTTTCACGAATCTTATTTTTTTTAGCAAACCTTAAAATAAATATTTCAATTAGAGTTTACTTTTTGTAGCCCGCTTGAAATAAGTTTTCACTACTGTCCTGTTAAAAATTTAAACTCCATACAGATTCTTCGCTTCGCTCAAAATGACAAGGTGTTACCGTTGAAGAAGCTTTGCGGAGGGGGTCGGTTTGTGGCTAAGCCACAAACCGACCCCCTCCGCAAAACAAATACCAGGAAAAGTTAATCATTCCGGGTGAAACGAGGAATCTGTCCAATATTAACCAGACATTAGTGATAAGTATTAAATTTTTTCATATAGGGTTGTTTTATTATAAAAAATTCTTTATTTTTGCATTGATTAAACGTTAAACCTAACAATATTGTACATAAAATGATGCATGTATAAAATATTCAACACGATATTGAATGCTATTCTTTATGTTATAATTTTGATTATTAATATTTTATATGTTAGATTAAACGTTAAATCATATATCTGCGTATGGTTTAAAAGATATATATTTATGAAAAAAAAAATAACAATTATCGGAAGTTACAACGTGGGGTTCTTTTTTATTGGTGACACAATGCCTGTACTTGGTGAAACAATTATGGGAAAACAGTTTCACGAAGGAGGGGGAGGAAAAGGATCAAACCAGGCAGTTGCCTGCGCATCATTTGGAGCTGATACTACATTTATCGGAAAATTAGGTGCTGATAAATATGCAATTGATGCACTGAAAATGTATAAAGAGCGTGGAATATCTATAGACAGGATAAAGTTTATTCCCGATACTCATACCGGTATGAGTGTTATGATTGTTGATAATAAAGGCAACAATATGATTTCAGTTGTTCCGGGCGCAAATTATTTGTTTTCAAAAGAAGATATTGACAGTGAGAAGGAAGCTATCCAATCTTCCTTTATCACCGGTTTTCAGTTAGAAAACAATCATGATACCGTATTCTATGGAATTCGTAAGGCTAAAGAATGGGGAACGAAAACATATCTCGACCCGGCTCCGGCAACTTCCCTGCCTGATGATTTATTTCCATGCATAGATATTATAAAACCGAATGAAACAGAAGCAACAATTTTAACAGGCATAAAAGTAATTGATGTGGAAAGTGCAAAAAAAGCAGGGCAATGGTTGCTCTCCAAAGGAGTAGAGAAAGCTATCGTTACCCTTGGCAGTAAAGGAGCAGTTTTGGTAACCAACGAAAAGGAGGTGCACTTTAAAGCCCCTGAGGTAAAGGCTCATGACACAACCGGTGCCGGAGATATATTTAGTGGCTGTTTTCTTGCCTTACTTGCAGAGGGAAAAGAATTTTCTGAAGCAATAAAAGTGGCTATATGTGCTGCTTCACTGTCAACAACCAAAATTGGTGTTATCGAATCAATTCCGAATGCCGAAGAATTGGCTGAGTTTATGTATCAATCCGGATGTTCCTGAAAAATTCGAAAATATGACTATAAAAGAAAGAATTTTAAGCGTTTACAATAATCAAATGCCCGATAAAATGCCAATTGGCATTTATAACCGGTATCACCGGTATGGAGAGGTTGAGCGTGTTGCCAGAAATAATGGATTGGGAATTCTTGATTTTTACCCTGTTGTTTCTTTACTGGCACCGCCCTGGCATGTGAAACCGGGTTATGTATCAGAAGTCAAAAACGCATCGTTCGAAATAAAAATAATTTGGGATAAAGGAAAGCAAACAGAAATACGAACTTTTGAAACTCCGGTTGGCAACATTTCGCAACAGATCGTTAAAGATACAGCCTATGGGAGCGACTGGATACAGAAACATTACCTTAAAACGCCAGAAGATTACAAAATAATGCAATACATAGTGGAAAACACAGTATTCGAACCACAGGAAAAGGCTATTAAACAACGAATTGCTGATTTGGGCAATGACGGAATAGTACTCGGGCGGGTTGATCGTTCACCATATCAAAAATTGCTTATTGAACTTGCCGATCCCGAAACATTTTTGCCCGAGCTGTATACAAATCCTGCGCCTATTGAAGAATTGATTGAAACAACGAACCACAAATGCAACGAACAATTTTTGATGGCTATGGAATCGGGCGTTGAAGCTATTTGGCAACCCGACAATGTGACTGCCGATATGACTCCGCCCGATATGTATGAAAAGTATGTGTTACCGTTTTATGAAAAACACGGTGAACAGTGTCGGAATGCCGGAAAACCCTATATTGTGCATATAGATGGCCGAACTCAGGGAATAAAACACCTGATTGCCCAATCGCCTTTTGATGTGGTTGAATCATTCTCTTTTGCTGAAATGGCAGGAGATGTACCGGTCGAAGAAGCACTTGAAATATGGCCGGATAAAGTTTTGTGTCCGAATTTTCCGGCTTCCCTGAGTGAGGAAAACGAAAAAAATATTCTTGAATATTTGCATATGAGGAAACAGGAATTTAATAACAAACCCTTTATGATACAAATCAGTGAGGATATTCCCACAGGTTCGTATTTGAAATTGTTACCTGTTTTATCTAAATTTGAATAATTATGTATAGAAATGTTACACTACTGATATTTTTGGGATATGCTGCGATATTACAGGCATACAGCCAAAACGTAATTGTAAAAACCGATAAAGATTGCAGTTTTTTGATTGACGGAATAGTTGAAAATCAGCTAAAAGCCAACAATTCGGTTGAAATTGCGCTTCAAAAAGGAAAGCATACGATTGTTGCAAAAACGATTGACAGTAACCTGAATTTCAGGGAAGTTTTTACCATAGATAGCCCTCATGTGGTGCAGATTTCTTTCAGTAAACAAATAAAATATATTGAGAAAAAAAGAAGGAAAAAAGAAAAGCGAAACCGGAAAATTGCCTTGTACAAAAGTAAAAAACCGGAAATCGTGAACGAGATAAGCGACAATATGGTATTGGTTGACGGAGGGAAATTTAAAATGGGGAGTAATACCGGAGAAACTGATGAACAGCCTTTGCGAAAGGTTACCGTGAGCGATTTTTATATCAGCAAATACGAGGTTACCCAAAAACAATGGATGGCGGTTATGGGGAATAATCCTTCGCACTTTTTTGATTGCGATGATTGTCCGGTTGAAAATGTACATTGGTACGATGCCATTGTATTTTGCAACACCTTAGGTGAATTGTCTGGTTTTGTGCCTTATTATACAATAGATTCCCTTCAAATGGATACATGCAACCAGAATTTCTATGATCACATTAAATGGACAGTTACAATCAACGAAGAAGCAGATGGTTACCGATTGCCGACTGAGGCCGAATGGGAATATGCAGCCGGTAATTCTAAGGATTATTTGTATTCGGGAAGCAATACTGCCGATAAAGTAGCATGGACTTTAGAAAATGCCAATGGCTCTATACATCCTGTAGGACAGAAACAACCGAATAATCATGGATTGTATGACATGAGCGGTAATGTTTGGGAGTTTTGTTTTGACTGGTATTCGGGAAATTACTATTCATTGGGAGAGAACAATAATCCCAAGGGGGCAAAAAAAAGCTGGGTGAGGGTAATCAGGGGCGGAAGCTGGATGGCTCATTCCCAACATTCAAGAATCAAAAACAGGGACAGGGAAGGCGCTGACAACCCAACAAATTTTACAGGTATACGAATTGTTAGAACAAAATAAAACTCTAAGCAAAATGAAACACCCATGATAATGGTTTTTAACACACACGTCGATGATTAAAAAATTAACTGAAAGTTAATTAATTCGTGTAATTCGCGTAATTCGCGGACAATAAAATTTTTGCGGACAAAATTTAAACGGATGAAAAATATAATTATAGTTTTAGTCATTTGCCTTATAATAACCGGTTGCTTGCCAAAAAACAGCATTGAACCCACATCTGAAATTTCTGATACGATAAAAACCACGAAAGTAATCCATGTTACCGATTTATTCAGGCCAAGTGTGGATGATGATGATCATTTTGATTTAGCCTTTGAATATGCATTGGCTTATACAGGAAAAATAGAATTAGCAGGCATCGTATTAGACAGAAGTACCAGTAGAAATCCTGATGTGCTTTCAGTAGCTCAGTTAAATTACATTTCAGGACTTTCAATCCCTTTATCTGTTGGTATTTATGGTTGGTTAGATAAAAAAGGTGAGATAAGCATTAACAACAATATTGCCCGAAATAATGGGGTAAGGATGATATTAAACCTTCTTGAAGAGAGTGAACAAGCTGTGGTTATTCATATCACCGGAACCTGTAGAGATGTTGCCGTAGCAGGTATTTTGGAGCCGGAGCTTTTCAAAAAAAAATGTAAAGGGATATATTTGAATATGGGGGTAAGCACCAATGATACAATAAAGCAAAGGTCGCTTGATTATAATGTGAATACAGATCGACTCGCTTATCAATTGATTTGGAAAATACCTTGCCCTATATATTGGATGCCTGTTCACGATCGGTGGGAACCAGATTGGAATGTCAGAAAAGACATAAAGATATCTCAAAACTCAACTTTTTACAGACTTTCCCAGAATGAAATTCTTCCCTTTTTATCAGAAAAAATGAAGCGCTATTACATGTTTATGTTCGATAAAGAAGAAACTTCTAATTGGTTAAGGTATATTGAAAAATCCGAAATTGACAGTGCCCGTTTTAACTCAATATGTGAAAGAACAGACGAAAAATGGTGTACAGCCGGCTTTATTCATGCAGCAGGAAAATCCGTATCAGTTAATGGTGAACTTATTGATGATATGGAGAATGGCGTGTTTTGTTTCAGACCTGTTCGGGTTACTTGCGATAAGTTATCGCGGACAACATGGCAATTTGATGAAAAAGCTACAAATAGATTTATATTTCATATAAATGACATGGACAACTATCAGATGGCAATGCAAAAAGTCATTAAAAATCTTTTTAAAACTTTACCTTAAATGCAATTATTATGAAAACATTAAATAAAACATTGGCATTAGTAATCATTTATATGTTTTTTATTTCAAAGATAGTTTTTTCACAAAATAGATTTAGCGATACCTTAAAAATTATCCAACCTGTGATTCTGGTCTCTGATCTCATGCGACCGGATGATGACCCGGATGATCACTGGGATCTTGCTACTGCTTTTGCCCTTGCCTATTCAGGAGCAATAGATCTTAAAGGAATGATAATTGATTCCCCGGTGAATGAAGCATATGTTGAAAAGAAAAATCCTGATGTAGCTGCCGTTGCCATGTTAAATTATATCACAGGTCTTCATGTTCCGGTGGTCACAGGTTCTCCATACCCTTTAAAAAGCAAAACGGATAAACAGGAATACGCTTTGGTAAAGGATATGGGAGGGGTAAACCTTATGCATGATATACTTTCTGAATCCAAAGAGAAAGTCAGGATTATTATCACGGGTAGTACACGTGACGTGGCTATTGCGATGAATAGGTTTCCCGGGCTTTTCGAAGATAAATGCAGCGGCATATACCTCAATGCAGGTTATGGTAATGATGAAAACCCTTATGAACGTTCAAGGCCCGAATGGAACACAAAACTTGACATGCAGGGCTATCATGCCATTTTCCAGGCCAATTGTCCAATATACTGGCTGCCCTGCAATGTATCGCATTACAGGATCAAACATGGCAATGTGATTCCGCAATTATCCGAAAACATGAAAAAATTCTTCACTTTTATGTATGAAAAACGTTCAGCAGAAAACTGGTTTCAGAGTCTGCAAAACCCTTTGAATGACTCAACGCTAAAAACCCTGACAGAAAAACACAGGAGTATGTTCTGCACAGTCGGGTTTCTTTACATGGCAGGATCATGTATTGATAAAAATGGACAAATCGTCGCCATTAATGGCAAAAGTGCGGATGTGGCAGGATTTATTCCCATAAATATTGAAGAAGTAAAAAGCGGGTATGTTAAATATTCCGTAAGAGAAAAATCAGGAAAAACTAACCTGCTAAAAGTGGCAGAAGACAGATTATTCTATGAAAACCAAACAGAAAAAGCAATAAAACAGCTTTTGAAATGGCTCCCGTAGTTTTACCTGGTCGCTTTCAGTTTTATTAAATAGTGTCTGTATCTAAAGTCCGATTTCTTCGTTGGACTAAAAACCCTAAATCCTCATTTACAGTCAGTAAACTCCGGTTTGAAATTTCAAAAAGCTTTGGTCCTGACATTTTCTCACATACACTAATACACTGTCCCTTAAATTTCATTAAAGATTTTGGCAAATATCATTATTATTTATGAGTCTACTCCGGGAAGTCCCTTTATCGCCAAACTCTTCGATGTTTGAAATTCCCGAATCATTATCTCTACTGTGTTGAGGCTCCGGTTCTTTAATTCCAAACGGCTTTATTTTGACGAAAATCAATCTTCCGGGAGTGGACTCAATCATGTGTTAAATCTACATTTTTTAACCAACGCAATGCAGGCTTTGTCATATATTTTTCTAATTTTGGCATTGTTTTCCGGTTCAGACTTCATCTGTTTCTGATTTCTCTGCCTTGCAGTTGAAAATCCTACAGCCTCATTTACAGCAAGTTAATTCCGGTATGAAAATTCAACTGCACCCTGATTAAACGAAACTGACGAAGTCTGTGTTTATAGTACTTTCTTTAAATAACAATAATGTGAAGTTTTGCAATATGAAAAAATGTAAATTTTTGTCACATGGATTTTTGTTCCTTTCACTGAGCTGTGCACAAAATGTGGAAAAATACAAAGAAGAAAAAAGAAACGATAATCCCAATATTATCATTCTGTTTGCTGATGATTTAGGATATGGCGATTTGTCATGTTACGGACATCCCACCATAAAAACCCCCAACCTGGATAATATGGCTTCTGAGGGGATGAAATTTACGCAATTTTATGTCTCTTCTTCGGTATGTTCACCCAGCAGGGGTGCCCTTTTAACCGGAAGGCTGCCTGTTCGCACCGGGTTGTACGGAATAGAAAAACACGTTTTCTTTTGCGAATCAAATGGTGGTATTCCTCAATCTGAAATAACGCTGTCGCAAGCACTTAAAAATCAAGAGTATAAAACTGCATGCATAGGCAAATGGCATCTTGGTCATAAAAATGAATTCCTGCCACTTTCTAAGGGTTTTGATTATTTTTTCGGGTTACCTTATTCAAATGACATGAGCCCTGCCAATAATGACTGGGATGGTGTTAAAAATTGCAGGACATTACCATTGATGAGAAACAATGAAATTATTGAAAATGAACCCTGCCAGGACAGCCTGACAATCAGATATACAAATGAGGCCCTGAAATTTATTACAGCGCAAAAAGAGAATAAATTTTTCCTGTATTTGCCATACACTTTTCCGCATACACCTTTGCATGTTTCAGAAAAGTTTAAGGTCACAAGTAAACGAGGATTGTATGGTGATGTGGTATCAGAAATTGACTGGAGTGTTGGTAAAATAATTCAGTGCTTAAAAGAAAACAATCTGGACAAAAACACATTTGTTTTTTTCACAAGTGATAATAACCCCTGGCTTATGAGAGATCTTCACGGTGGTTCGGCGGGGCTTCTGAAGGAAGGCAAAGCCACTACCTGGGAAGGAGGTGTTCGGGTTCCCGGAATAGCCTGGTGGCCCGGGGTTATCGAGGCCGGAGAGATTGAACACGCGGCTGCTTCAACAATGGATTTATTTGTAACTATTGCTCATTTAGCGGATTATAAACTACCTAATGACAGAATGTATGACGGGGTTGACATCAGCCCGGTTTTTTATGGCCAGACACCTGAAAAATTATCTGATATATTCTTTTACAAGGGCAGTGAATTATTTGCTATACGAACCGGAAAATGGAAAATGCATCTTAAAACCATCATTGAACCATTTAACCGTCATGGCAACAGGACAGTTGAAACACATGATACCCCCCTCCTGTATAACCTTGAAAAAGATCCGTCTGAAAAATATGATGTAAGTGATACATACCCTGAAATTATTCAGGAAATAGAAAAGGCAATAATTTATCACAGGGAAAATCTTGAAATACCGGAACCTGAATTTGATAAGTAAATAGCGGACTCATGAAGAAGTCGACTCATGAATGATCTTTCAAATCAGAATCAATCAGCCCCAATTGTCTAATTCAAGTTTTACAGGTGATTTTCCTTCAAAAGGAATCTCACCAAATACTGCTTTGACAAATGCTATCATGCTTTGTTTTACAAAAGAATATGCATTAATGTAAATTTTGGATGCCTCGAAGTGTTCGTTTAAATGATAAGGGCTTCCAAATGATGCAACAATGGTTTTATCCCGTCCGTGACTAAGGCCTCCCCATAGACTAAAAAATTCAGGCGCCATAAAATTCATGGCGCCAAAAGGTCTTTGGGGAAACCTTGCCAGGGCTAAAATGATTACATCATTTTCATGACTAAATGTATCTTTCCAACCATTCGCTTCGTAATCGATGTTGCGCTGTAATTTAGTCTGAACACCCCGTTTTTCAAATTCCTCTTTTATGGTCTCCATATTTTTATAATGCATATCATTGGGTGCAATTCCTACAATGAGGGCTGTTTTTATTTTTGTATTACACAAGGGAAGAAAATTGATTTCGTCCCTGACAAGGGTCAGGCTTTTGTCGGCAATAGCCTGGGAAACAGTCTTAATATAAATCTTTTTTTCTTCGTTAAAAGGCGTGTATTTTTCTTTTTGTTCAAGTACCCCTTTCTTTTCTTTTAATTCAAGAATCCGGGCAACAGATTCATCCAGTCTTGCCATTGATATTTCTCCTTTTTCAATGGCCTGTTCCATGCGGTCAAAATAGTTTAAAGCAGGCCATAAAATCACATCCGAGCCTGCTTTAAAGCTCTCAATTTCTGCTTGTGTATGGTCATTTATATGTTTTTTAAACCCACCCATTACCACAGCATCGGTAACAACGACCCTGTCAAATCCTGTTTTTTTTCGAAGTAAATCGGTTGACAATTCCTTTGATAAAGTAGCAGGGGGATATCTTCCGTCAATTTTTTGGGTTTGATATGAAGGTAAAGCTATATGTCCTGTCATTACAGAGCTTACACCAGCCTTTATGCATTCCCTGTAGACCATACCAAAAGAGTTGTCCCAATCTTTTTGGGATAAACTGTTATAATTGGTCACAGCATGCTGTTCGCGAAAATCTACACCGTCACCCGGAAAATGTTTCAGGCAGGCGGCTACACCATTGTCCTCAATTCCTTTTACTACCTGCACCAGTAATCTGGTAACCAATTCGGGATCATCGGATATGGCACGAACATTTACACCTGGCGAAAAAGGATTGATGTTGATATCTGCAACAGGGTTCAGGAGCCAATGAATACCAAGTGAATGTGCTCCGTATGCGATGGCTTTTCCATATTCGTATGCCAGTTCTTCTGAACGGCTGGCACCCAAAGCCATTAAATGTGGCAGCATTGGCATATCAGGCAACAAAAATCCCGGGCCGTTTTCCATATCTTCCATGATCAACAGTGGGTATTTAGATATCCTCTGATACTCCTCGTTTGCACGGATAAACCATTCTTTGCCATAGGTTTTCTCCGGGTTAAGCCACGCTTGTGCTCCAATGTACAATCCTCCTACCGGATATTTTTCAAAAAAGGCCTCCAAACTTCCGTGTCTTTTTTCTATATCATTCATATTAGCCAGTATATTCACAGTTTGACCAATTTTTTCACGGATGGTCATTTTTCTTAACATTAAAGCATGTTTTTGTGTCAAATCATTCATGAGATTATGGATTTACTGTAAAATGCAAATATAATTCAATGATTAGTAAATATAGTGAACAGACATATTTTTTTTTATATCTAATTTTGAAACATAATAAACAGGTAATAGCATTTAAATGATAATGAAGCAAGAAAAAGACTTTAACAAATTTTTGAAGCTTTTGAATGGTCAATTGACAGGTGAAACTATTCTTACTGAATTTTTTATTCATGATATCCATTGTAGGGATTTTGCACCTAAATATAAAAATGCAAAAGAATATACACCGTCATATTATAGAATGATTATTGAAGCATGGAATAACATGGGTTATCATTATTGCCTCATTGGTCCGTGGCAATTTAAAGGGTTCACTTTTCCAAAAGGAGATATTGAAGAGGAAGAATCAAGATCGCAATTTGACCAAAGACTGATATATGATCAGGAATCCTTTGATAACTATGTATGGCCGGACCCGAATAATTTCGATTATGACGTGTTTGATAAACATGTAAAGGATTTGCCGGATGGTATGAAGTTTATGTCATGCTCAGATGGGGGAGTACTGGAAAATGCAATTCATTTGGTTGGCTACGAAAAGCTATGTTACATGTATTTCCTGGAACCGGATTTAACAAAACAGATTTTTGATGAAATTGGAGGTAGGTTATTGAAGTATTTCAAATATATTGCCTCTGTCAAAAGCATTGGTGCCGTATTAGTAAATGACGACTGGGGTTTTAAAAGCCAAACAATGTTTCCCCCGGATATGATGGCAGAATATGTTTTCCCCTGGCACAAGAAAATTGTTGAGGCCATTCATAATGAAGGTAAACCGGCAATATTACATTCATGTGGTAACCTGGCTCAAATTATGGATGTAATCATTGACGAACTAAAATACGATGCTAAACATTCCTTTGAAGATAATATTATCCCGGTTGAAGAAGCAATTGAGCTATGGGGTGACCGAATTTGCATAGCCGGGGGAATTGATCTTGATTTTTTGTTCAATCAAAAACCTCAGGCAATAAAACAACGTGCAGAAAAATTGATAGAGCAAACCAAAAATAAATCTAACTTTGGATTAGGTTCAGGGAATAGCATACCCAAATATATCCCCTCAGAAAGTTTTCATGCTCTGTTGTCTTCTCTAAATAGGAATAATAAGTAAACGCTTGATTTTTAGTAAGTGGCTTTAAGAAGATTCGCGGCCCGAGACTTGAATATCTTAAAAATTAATAGTCTCGATAGAGATATTGAAAGGTTTTTGGAACATAAATGAGTCCACTCCTAAAAATCCCTTTATTGTCAAACTCTTCGTTGTTTGAAATTTTGAATCCTCATTAACAACAAGTTAACTCCGGTTCATCTCGACTCAGTCGAGACAAACGCCTTGATTTTTGTCTCATGTGAATCAAGACAATCAATAAAAAGTTTGTGTAGTTTAAGGCCTTTTGCAACAGCTGGCAGCAATATTTGTCATAACCCAATATAATTAGTGTCCATCCATATAGTCTTCTAAAATAGTTTTTCTGTCTCAAAACACC
>CAZVTW010000075.1:0-16545 GCA_964629805.1 uncultured Bacteroidales bacterium
CTCCTAATATTGCATCAAAAGGAGAATCTGTTTATGTCACCTGGGAGAACTATATCCTTATTGATGGCAGCGAAAAAGGAAATGTTTCATTGCGCACTTCACATAATAACGGTGAAAGTTGGTCAGAAGTTCAGGATATAAGCGAAATTCTTGAAGGCGGTCCCTACATGACTATTGCCGGAAATGGCGATCTGAATCTTATTTTTGTTTCAAATAATTTTGATGTTCAGGAAACTCAGCGCTATAATTGGGAAATTATGTATAACAAATCAACAGACCGGGGAAAGATCTGGCCTTCGCAACCGGAAAGACTGACAGATGATTATGGTGATTCGCGTTTCCCGACAGCAGATTGCGAAGGTGAAAATATCCACGTTGTCTGGTGGGATGATATGCACGATACCATCTATGAACATATCGGTTACCCCCCAATTAAACCTGAACCGGATCATAATTATGAGATTTATTACCTCAAATCTGAAAATAACGGTGAGAGCTGGGGAGAAATACAACGACTGACACATGCCCAGGGCGTTTCAGCCGATCCTTCCATTAAAGTGAAAGACAATTTCATTGGAGTTGTTTTTGGAGATAACCGGACAGGCAAAGACGGCATATATTTCAAATATTCCTCTGATAACGGAGAATCCTGGAGCGACGATATCCTCATTGATGAAACCAACAGGGCACAGCATCCTTCTCTTGATATTGATGACCAGGGTAATGTTTATGTGGTTTGGACGGCAAAACCTGAAAGCACACTCAATGTGTATTGTAAAAAAGCAGTGCTGTAATGATAGCTGATGAAGCAATATTTTCCAGAAATTGTTAACTATAAGATTAGTTTTTCAGTAATATTTGATTGCGTAACAAAGTAGTGACATAATTTAAATGGACAGGATAAACAAGATTAACAGGATGTTTTTTGCTCCGCAAAAACCATATTAATCATGTAAATCATGAAATTCCTGTCTTAATAAGTAATGTCGAAGACATAAAAATTCCGAATTTGTCAATCTGTCGTTAACATGATACACTATCAAAAAAGCAATTACAGGAGCTGCTTGAAAAACACGGATTTCATATCAATGAGATTCAACAGCGAAAACCTGTTTATAAATTTGAATTTCAGTCAGAAAGAATATATCTCATTGCCAAAAAAATCACAAACCTTACATCATGATACAGAGACAAGACCATGAATTACCTTTAGCCACAGAAGAATGGGGCTGGAAATATCATCATACAGGCATACCGACAAAAAAAGTCTTGCCAGGTGAAAAATATCTGCCTCAACTGAAATTTTATGTTTCCGGATTTGATACCAGTCCTTTTGGTATTGAATGGATGCGGTTTGAAGACGACAGCCCTGTGGATGATTTGATAAAAGCAGTCCCACACCTGGCTTTTGTTGTTGAAGATTTGGAAAAAGAGCTAACAAAACGAAACCTGCATGTGCTTTCTCCGCCAGACTCAATTACAGAAGGCATAAAAGTTGCTATGATTGAGCATAACGGAGCGCTGGTTGAGCTCATGGAATTTAGTTACTAAATCTATGCATCATGAAAATAACAGACCTTGTTAAATAACATCCCGTTACCAGAGATTTTTTTAAACTCGTTGAATTAGTTTATGACGATGTATGACATTTCCGGTAACAATAGAAATATCCGTTTGTTTTACTAATGAGATTTTTCATCGTAGATATTTTCAATGTTTTATTTTCACCTAAAATTCTAAAACGAAAATCTACTGCAACACTGAACTGCACATTGCTATTGAGAATGCTCTCTGCAAAATATCTCACCGTAACAATAGCTACGCTTGCGATATTTTTTGATGCGCTTCTCAATTTCAAAGCACATTTCATTGTTTCGTTACGATTCCATTTTAGAAATTTAGGTTTTAATTTATGAATTCACTTCTTCTAAAAGGATGATTTTTACCTCGACTTAGTCAAGGTCGAACCTGTCACGTACATTATGTCGGGCGCGTTTGTCTCGACTCGAGTCGGGACAAGCAACGAAGTGTTTGGCAAGGAAGGGACTGACAAGAAAACAGTTTTCTGTTTCCACAGTCTGTTAAAATATTTTCCGAAGGAGTTAAAGCGTTTCTTAGGAGTGGAATCATGTGTTTGTTGATAAGATGTTGATTAGTTTTTTATAAAAAAAATCCATCTCAGCAAATTGATTTAAAAACTTTTAATTTGTTTAGAATATTTTTGTAAAATTAGGAATCCGTTCATAGCAATCTCATATTTTGTTATGAAACGAGTATCCTCGAAAATATAAATTTCGGGATATACCCATTTTATGTCGAGTATCCTCGAAATTGAAAATTTTGTGACGAGAATGGTTATTTTTATTGCGTTAATAATAAGTGATCTCTATAAAATAAACATATGAAAATAAAAGGAGCCTTAATACAAAGCGCTGCCATTGCAGCGCTTGGCGGTTTATTGTTCGGTTTCGACACCGCTGTTATATCAGGAGCTGAAGGAACATTAAGAGAATTATATTCAGATACTTATTCCTCATTTTCAGAGTTTCTGGGTAATGAAAGTTTCTGGCACGGATTTACTGTTGCTACAGCACTAATTGGTACCATCATAGGCGCCTTGATATTTGGGAAACCAGCTGATATTTTTGGCCGAAAAAAAATGTTGTTTGTTTTGGGAGCGCTCTACTTTATTTCAGCAATTGGAAGCGCCTTGGCTTTTGACTGGTGGTTTTTCGCTGTCATGCGTTTTTTAGGCGGTTTAGGTGTTGGTGGCTCTTCTGTAGTTGCACCAATGTATAATGCCGAAATCTCTCCTGCACCTTTTCGTGGACGAATGGTAGCGCTCACACAGCTCAATATCGTTTTTGGGATCATGCTGGCCTACTTTACAAATTATATTATCAATTCCTTACAGTTAGGTGATGTGACATGGAGATGGATGTTTGGTGTGGAAGCAATTCCGGCAGCTGCATTTTTCTGCCTGTTATTTTTAAATCCGCGAAGTCCAAGATGGTTAGTCAGTAAAAATCTTGAAGATGAAGCCAGGCTTGTCATTCAAAATCTTGGTGCAGACAGGGGTAATGTTGAATACGAGATAAGCGAGATAAGGGAGTCTTTACAGGCCGAAGCAGAAGCAACAAGAGAAAAGTTTTTCCGGCGAAAATATTTTTCTCCGATATTCCTGGCCATTACAATTGCTGCTTTTAACCAGTTGTCAGGAATTAATGCTGTTCTCTATTATGCTCCCAGGGTTTTCGAAATGGCAGGTTTTGCCAAAAGTTCAGCCATGTTAAGTTCAGCTGGCATCGGATTTGTCATGTTCGTCTTTACCATCCTGGCTATGTTGATTATTGATCAGTTTGGCCGAAGGAAGCTCATGTTTTGGGGCTCCATTGGATATATTATCAGTTTGGGTGCTATTGCAGTCACCTTTTATTCTCATGGAACAAATTTTACCAATGCAGGTAGTCTCGTTGTACTTATCAGTTTAATGGTATTCATTGCAGCTCACGGATTTGGGCAGGGTGCAGTCATCTGGGTTTTTATCAGTGAAATATTTCCGAACAAAGTCAGGGCCCGGGGACAAGCCCTGGGAAGTTTCACACACTGGTTTATGGCTGCACTCATTTCATGGACTTTCCCTGTATTTGCTGAAATTTCCGGAGGACATGTGTTTACTTTTTATGCTCTTTGTATGGTGATTCAATTATTATGGGTGTTAACAAAAATGCCTGAAACAAATGGAATTCCGTTGGAAGAATTGCAGAAGAAATTGGGAATGTAAATTCATATTTCTTTATCAAAAGATAATAATTCGAGAATTATCTATGAGTCTACGCCTGAAATTCCGGTGCTCGCCAAAAAATGTTTATTATTTGTCTCGACTGACAAAATGACATTCGATGTCGAAAATGTCAAGTTGACTTTAACTTCGTTTGTGTCATATGCCTGATAATCAATGTCAAATTTTTTTGAAAGTCATATGTCACAAACTATAGTTGGACTCATTTTTTCCTTTTCAAATCATCAAGCATGAGGTCCTTCAATGGTACTAACTTATCAGTGATTTTTTGTTGTCGTTTTTCTAATAATTCTTCAAGATTTTTTTTATCTGTTTTATCATACCTGTCAATAGATTTGCGGGTTGCTTTTTTGATTGCAGCTGTTATTGCTGAAAATTTTATTGTTTCGAATACTTCTATTTTTGTTTGTAAATGCCTGATTTGTTCATTGTCAGAGGCCTCCTTAGCTGCTGCAAGTTGTGTTTTCGCTGCTTCTATTTCCGGAATATCATAACCATCAAGATTTTCGATCACTTTTTTAATCGTTGTTAGATCTGGTGTCTCCGAAACAATGAAACGTTCGATCTTTTCAAAGAGTATCCCGGTTTCCTCTATGAGAGGAATGCGTGTTAGGTCATCTCCCTGTTGAAGTTTTTTTGATAATTTGGAAATATAATTATTAATTTCTTCCTCTTTGGTGCTTTCCTGTTGTTTTTTATCTTTTTTTTTATCTTTATCTTTTAACTCTTCCAATTGTTTATTTAAAATATCAGCTTTTTCAAAGTCCTCTTCTTCAATGGCTTTTTTTAGCTCTTTTTCAAGGAAATCAGCCTGAGGTGTATCACAGATAAGTTCCATTCTTCGCATCTTTAGTTTCCTGACAGCATCCAGTGCCATTTTGTATCCTTTTGTCGGCGTCATGGCAAAGGCAGCCAGTTCAGGCGGAATGTTTTTCTCTGTTTCCCTCATGTGGGGGATTAATTCTTCCATCTGCACGGCAATAGACTCATACTGCGCAAGGAGGTCTTCTGTTTCCTCTAACGACAGGTCCGGGAATTCATTTTCACTCAGGCATTCATCGCACACATAATCTGCTTTCATGGTGTCTTTATTAACCATTATCATAAGATTGTCCGATTCTTTACCGCAAATTGTACATTCCATTTTTCTTTTGATTTATTTTCACAACTGACTGGCTAAGGTAATAAAAATATTACATATCCATAAATGAATCTGCATGACAAACATTTAAAAATAATTTTATATTTTTGCTCTTCGACAAAGGATATTTACATACTTGCTGTTTATCTGACAACACATGTTTAGGCATTGAAAAAAAATAAACAGAACATTTATTGATATTCTTTTTCATCAATGCCTTAGCTAAAAAGAGGAATTTTTTATTGGTTAAATTTAAAAAGCATATGAAAATGAAACAAAATCGAAGGGATTTTATAAAAGTAACATCATTCGGAGCGTTAAGTATGATGTTACTTGGTCCGGCTGCCTGCACAGCTCCGGTTAAAGACAGAAAAAGTTTTGGCGTTGGTCTTCAGTTGTATACCATCCGCGATGCTATGTCAGCAGATGTTAAAGGATCACTAAAAAAAGTATCTGACCTTGGATATAAATATGTTGAACTCGCAGATTACGCTAATGGGAAATTTTACGGATTTGGTCCGCAAGAGTTCAAAAATATCGTTCATGACCTGGGTATGGAAATAATCAGTAGCCACACAAAAGTTGAAGCAGAAGGCATTACACTGGAAAATGCTCAAAAAATGGCTGATGACCATGCCGAACTGGGTGTTAAATATTGCGTCCAGCCCTGGATTGAGGAGAAAGACAGAAATATTGAGACTTATAAGAAAATGGTTGCTGACTGGAATAAAGTAGGAAGGATAATGAAGAAAGTTGGAATTCAGTTTGGTTATCATAATCACAATTTTGAGTTTAAAAATATTGACGGAACAATTCCTTACTATGATATCATTTTGAAAGATTCAGACCCGGATTTGATTACAATGGAACTGGATATGTTTTGGGCTACCAAAGCCGGACAGGACCCTGTGAAAATGTTTGAAACTTACCCGGGACGATTTCAGCTTTTCCACTTAAAAGATATGGCAAAGGACAATGCTCCTTATTTTGAGGTTGTTAAAGATGACATCACCTCTGTTGGCGCCGGACTGATTGATTTTAAAAGAATCATGGCTGCCAAAGAAACAGCAGGAATGAAATTCGCATTTGCTGAAGATGATAACCAGGGCAACGGTAAACCCTTTGAAGCGCTTGAAGTCAGCATTAGCAATCTGACTACAGATATTTTAGTGTAACAACTTTTCACTGCCAAAAATTTTCAAAATCATGATATTAATGCCCTGTAAAGGTTTGATTTTTGGTAATAAAGAAATATTTAGTTATGGACTCAATACATGATTTTTTTATAAAAGACACTTTCATGTCATCAAATATCTTTATTTGTAGCATTTTAGGCAGTGTATTTGCCTTTTCAGGCTGCACTGGTCCCACACCTGAAGACCAGGAAAAAAGGACAGAAGAGCAAACATCTCAAAAACCCAATATCCTTTGGATAACATGTGAGGACATGAGTCCACGGCTAAGTTGTTATGGTGATTCAACCATTTTAACACCCACTATTGACAAACTCGCCTCCGAAGGGATTCGATATACAAATGCCTTTTCCGTATCCGGTGTTTGTGCTCCCAGCCGCGCAGCTATCATCACAGGGTTATATCCAACCTCTTTTGGTGCACAACACATGCGCACAATAAAAAGAACATCAGCGCTTGATAAAATATCAGACCCGGAATTGCTCGCCATACCTGTTTATGAAGCTGTTCCTCCACCGGAGGTTAAGTGCTTTAGTGAAATACTGAGGGCAAATGGTTATTATTGTACGAATAATTCTAAAACAGATTATCAATTTCATTCACCGGTGACAGCCTGGGACGAGTGCAGTAATAATGCCCACTGGAAAAACAGGCCGGAGGGAAAGCCTTTTTTTGCCGTGTTTAATATTGGCATCACCCACGAATCGCAAGTTTGGAAAATGGCTGACAAACCCTTAAAAGTATCACCCGAAAAAGTGCCTGTTCCTCCATATTATCCGGATAACGCGGTAGTCAGGAAAGATATCGCAAGGCACTATTCCAATATTTTGTTAATGGACAGTATTGTAGGTGTTTACCTGAAAGAAATTGATGATGCCGGATTAAAAAATAATACCATTGTATGGTTTTATGGTGATCATGGTGATGGTTTGCCGCGTATGAAACGCTGGACATACGACTCAGGCATAAAGGTGCCGCTTATCATCAGTTTTCCAGATGGGCAGGGGACAGGTAGTGTTGATGATCAACTTGTCAGTTTTGTTGATTTTGCTCCGACAATGTTATCTTTAACAGGTATAGAAATTCCTGATTATATGCAGGGAAGAGCCTTTTCCGGCCCTCAGAAATCAACACCGCGGGATTACATTTTTGCAACCAGAGACAGGATGGACCCGGCAACAGACTGTAGACGGGCTGTCAGGGATAAGCGGTTTAAATACATTAAAAATTTCCAGCCTGAAAAGCCATATGTTCAGTTCCTGCCATACCGCGATCAGATGGATTTGATGCAGGAACTATTAAGATACAATCGCGAAGGCAAACTTAACGAAATTCAAAAATTATGGTTCAGGGAAACAAAACCGGAAGAAGAATTGTATGATACGAAAAATGACCCACATGAAGTGAAAAACCTGGCCAACGATTCCAAATACTCTGAGGTACTGGCAAGGATGAGAAAAGCATTAAAGGAATGGACTGAAGAGACAAATGATTTTGCCCGTTTGATGCCTGAACCCGAGCTTATTAAAATCCTTTGGCCGCCTGATGGTACCCAGCCTGTAACAAAAAATCCGCAATTTGAATATAACAAGGAAGATAACTTGTTAACAATATATTCAGAAACGCCGGGGGCCTCAATCGCCTATCAAAATTCTAATTCTGCCAACGGCAATTGGTCGTTATATACAGGTCCTCTTGCTGCTGAATTGAATGATACAATCCAGGCTGTTGCAATCCGTATCGGATATAAACAAAGTGAAATAAAGCACTACATCCGGGATGGCCGTTAATTCGTGATTTCCGGATTCCGGAGTTTCTATACTTTTTCCGAAATTTTTGGATTACCTTAACAGCCACTCCTGTCTTTTTGTGAATTTGGTCATTGGTAAATACTTATTTAGTGCCTCTGAGCCATTTTTAAACTTTTAAAGACAACAGAAAACACCAATTTTGGCTCATGTCAATTATATTTTGTCGATTAACCCTTTGGAAGTTCGAACCTCCAAAGGGTTGAAAAATGATACGTTATTTCATATTTGATCTGACGTTCATATATGTAAGAAAAATATTGATTATGTAATGATTATAAGCTATCACCAAAATCAGCTTTAAATTTTGCTACCAGTTGGTCTTGCCAGTCTGAGGTAGGCTTGAGTTTACCAAAGAAGAATCTAAGTACTTTAGGTTCTTCATAGAACTCAAGACCGCCAATAAGTTTCCTGTTTTCATATAGCCATGCGAGTCTGTCTATCGTATACTTTACCTGTGACAGTGTGAATACACGTCGTGGCAGAGCGAGTCTGAGAAGCTCAACTGCTGCTAAATGATCACTTCCGTCTGCTTCTCTTTCTTCAGAAATAGTGCCTCTTTCCATACCCCTGACACCACTGATAATATATAAAGCTGCCCCGAGGGCTCCAGCTCTGTATTGCTCCCTTGGCACATGAGAAAGAAAATCCATTGCATCTATGTGAGCTCCAAGTCCACCAGCAGGTGTTATTACCGGAATGCCAAGTTTAACCAATTCATCTACCATATATTTAATAAAAATTGGCCCCTGGTTTATCATTTCCTCATCCATAGTTTCTTCTAAACCAACTGTCATCGCCTCCATTTCGCGGGTTGACATACCTCCGTAAGTTGAAAATCCTTCATAAAGAGGTAGCAATTCCAAAAGTTTTTTAAATGTGTCTTCATTGTTAGTAATAATTCCACCACCCCGGACATGACCTAATTTTCTGGCTGAAAAATAGATAATATCAGCTGTATCAGACATTATTTTAGTGATTTCACGTGTCGAAAATGTTTTATATTTTTCTTCCCGCGATTTTATAAAATACAGATTATCTGCCCACAAGCTGGCATCAACAATAAACGGAATATTGTATTTTCTTGCAATTTTGCTTGTTTCGATGTAGTTATCCAATGCAACAGGTTGACCTCCAATCAGATTGGTTCCTGCTTCAATTCGAATGAAAGCAATTTTTTCAGCACCTTCCTTATCAATTAATTTTTGCAATTCTGCCAGATTTAAATTCCCTTTGAATGGGTCTGAACTAACCGGATTTAAAGCTTCAGGCTTAAAAAGTTCCAGCACTTCGCCACCATTTACCATTATATGCGCTTTGGTTGTAGTAAAGTGATAATTCATCGGAACGAATGTACCTTGTTTTACAAAAAACATTGATAATAAATTCTCACAGGCACGCCCCTGATGAACTGGTAAAAAATATTTTTTATCAAATAGTTCAAAAAGCTTATCTTTTAGCCGTGTAAAGGTAGCGGACCCGGCATAACTATCATCTACTAAAAGCATAGATGCTGTCTGATTGTCGCTCATTGCATTTACCCCGCTATCAGTAAGCATGTCAAGATAAATGTCTTTATTGAAAAGCAGAAATGTATTGTTTCCTGCTTCTTCAATTGCTTTAATCCTTCTTTCTATCGGAACTAAATTTAAACGCTGCACCATTCTTACTTTATGCATTTCCAATGGTATCTCTTCTCCCAAATAAAACTTGATATTCGCCATTTCTTTGTTTTTAGAATTATTACTAATAATAAATTTTACTTTGAACACTATTTTCGAACTTTGCAAAAATAATTATTAATTGCAGAAAACACAGGAAATGCTTAAAAATGTAATCTATTGAAACTGTTTATCTGATAAGGTTTTTCCTTACTTTTCCTGTATGGAAACCAAATGTACATATTCTCCTGAATAGTTAACAAAAATAGTGATAACGGGCAAAGAGTGTAGGATAGGACCAGGCTTTTCAGACTTCTATCATACTCTCAACTATATCATTCGTAATAACTTGTCATTCTGATCACGGGTATCCCGGAAGAAGAATCAAAAAAAAATAACCTGACATGAGTGAAAAAAAATAAAAACATGCAGCGGTTGTATTATTTATCTGTCTTTATCAATAAGTTAATTTTTATTCACATAAATCCTAAAAAAAACAAAATCATGAAAACACTTTTTACTTTTTTCTTATTCTTATCAGTTCTTATTTCTCCTGCTTTTTCTCAAAACAGAATCAGGAGTGAAAAAATCATAGAAAAAATTAACAACGGGGAACATATTGAAATACAAAATGCGACGATCACCGGTCCTTTACAATTCATTTCGGTAGATGATATAAAACTTGTCCGTAATTCTGATTCGAACAATAAGGAATACCATTGCCATATTCGCAGTACATTACGGTTTGTTAATTGTACTTTTACCGACGATGTAGTTGGTTATTACAGCGATGAATATTCAGATGAGCTTTACAATGCCATGTTTCATAAGGATGTCGTATTTGAAAATTGCATTTTCAGGGGCGATGCCTTGTTTAAGTATTCAACATTTTACGAAAATGCATGGTTTAAAGAATCCGAATTTACTGAAGAAGCTCTTTTTAAATATGCGGAATTTCCCGAAGGAACAGCTTTCAACAATATTGTTTTCCAGGAAGAGGCAAATTTTAAATACAGTAAATTCAGACAGGAAGCAAATTTTAGCGAATCAAAGTTTTATGGTGATGCTAATTTTAAATATACTGATTTTCACAGGGACGCCGCATTTAATCATGTTAAGTTTTACGATGATGCGAACTTTAAATATACTGAATTTGATGGATTCGCAGGTTTTAAACAGTCACTTTTTAAGGATGATGCAGATTTCAAATATACGAAATTTCCTCATGGCGCTGATCTTGAAAAAGCCAGATTCCAGCGGGGTGGAGATTTTAAATATGCAAAATTTTATGATCCGTTGAATATTAATGGCACTGATTTCGGTAACGATTCTGATTTCAAATATACGACAGTCAACGGAAAACAATTCACAAGTTATTTACTGAAAAGGATGGATAAATGAGTCATTTCATTAAGAATAATATTTTCTGAACTCAGTAAATTCGAAAGATAAGGCGCAAGGCATCGTTTAATCCCGGAGTCCCGACATACTTGATGTCGGGATGAGGAGTTAAACGATGCCTTGCAACGCATAGATTTCGAAAATTACTGAGTTCAGATTTTACAAATCTGAATGTAACTTTTCATATCCTTTACCCGTCATAACAAAAATTTTAAACTTATGTTACAATGAAAAAAAATTTGTACAGACTTTTTTCTCTTTTATCCATTGTTTTACTATGTACTCCCGGTAATTTAGTTGCCCAGAGATTTCCTGTTGTCATAACAAAATCTATTGACAAAGAGGATATTGAGCTAATGAATGCAAAAATAAGTCTGCCCGGGGGGCGGCTTTATATTGGTGGAAATAATAACAAACTTGCCACAACAAAATTTACCTTTTCTGATAACGACTGGGAACCTTTTATGGATTTTTATGTTAGAAATGGCATCGGAAACCTCAACATTGAATTTGATCGTGGCAATATCGACTTTGACCTTGATGGTGATGATGAGGTGAACCGTTGGGATATTGAATTAAACAAAGAAATACCCACCAATCTGGATGTTAAGATAGGAGGCGGTATTGGCAGGTTTGATTTGGCAGGTTTTAACCTCAATGAAGTTGAAGTAACCCTAGGTGGTGGCGAAATTTATCTGGATTTACGCAATACATCCATTCCTGACCTGGAATTTAAAGGCGGCGCCGGTGAGGCCACTGTTGACCTGACCGGGGAACGAAACCATGATCTTGATGCGGACTTTACATGCGGTTTTGGTGAACTGACCATTAAACTGCCCTCTCATGTAAACATTGATATTCATGCAACAGGAATTCTGGGTGAAATCAATCACCGGGGACTGATGAAAGACGGGAATCACTATTATTCGCCCGATTATGATGATTCAGGCATCAGGATGCGTATTGATGTTGTTGGTGGTATGGGTGAATTGAATCTTATTGTGGTGGATTGATTTCAGAATCTCATTCATATTGGATGATAAAAGTCATACGATGAGATATTAAATCAATTAAATAATCATCGTATGACTTTTTAGTTCTTTAGTTTTAGAAAACAAAAAAAATCTATTCAACCAAAACCTTGCCGTTCATTTCCTCAGGTGCTTCCAGACCCATAATTTTCAGGATTGTTGGAGCAACATCAGCAAGTATACCATCCTGAATCTTGTCATATTTGCCACTGACCAGTACACAGGGAACAGGGTTAAAAGAATGAGCCGTATTTGGCGAGCCATCGTTATTCATAGCAAAATCAGCATTGCCATGGTCTGCAATAATCAGTACAGAATAACCATTCTGTTGTGCAGCTTCAACAACTTCACCCACACAGGTATCCACAGCATTTACAGCTTTCAGTATAGCTTCTTTCACGCCGGTGTGGCCAACCATATCGCCATTTGCAAAATTCAGGCAGACAAAATCAGCCTCCTGCTTTTTCAACTCCGGAATAATAGCGTCTTTTACCTCATATGCGCTCATTTCAGGCTGTAAGTCATAGGTTGCAACTTTGGGTGAAGGGATGAGTATTCTCTTTTCCCCTTCAAACTCTTCTTCGCGTCCGCCGGAGAAGAAAAATGTCACATGTGCGTATTTCTCCGTCTCTGCAATACGTATTTGCTTCAGCCCGTTTTTTGATACCACTTCACCGAGTGAATTTTTGACATTTTCCTTGTCAAAAGCCACATTGATACCATTAAATGATTCATCATATCTTGTCATTGTGATGTAATGAAGTGGTAGCATTTTCATCCCGTGTTCAGGCATATCTTTTTGGGTCAGTGCAACAGTTATTTCACGCAATCTGTCAGTCCTGAAATTATAACAGAAGAATACATCACCTTCCTGCACTTTCCCTACCGGCTGGTCATTGTCATCAACAGCAATAATTGGTTTGATAAACTCATCCGTAACACCCTGGTCATAAGAAGCCTGTACAGCCCCGGGTATATCCTGTGTTTTGTCGCCTTTCCCTTTAAGCAGGGCATCATATCCAACTTTAATCCTTTCCCAGCGTTTATCACGGTCCATGGTATAATAACGTCCTGTAACGCTTGCTATTTGTCCGTTAGATTTCTCAAGATGCTTTATGAGTTTTTCTAAATACCCTTTACCTGACTTTGGATCCGTATCACGTCCGTCTGTCAGGGGGTGAACATAAACCTTATCCAATCCATAGTCTTTGGTCATATCGCAAAGTGCGAAAAGATGATGGTCCATTGAATGGACCCCCGCATCAGATAATAGGCCGATAAAATGGACTGCTTTATTGTTTTGCTTTGCATATTCAAATGCTTCCCGAATAACTTTATTGTCCTTCATGGTACCGTCCTCAACAGCTTTGTTAATTTTCACCAGGTCCTGGTAGACGACACGCCCGGCTCCTATGTTGAGGTGACCGACTTCCGAATTGCCCATGACTCCTTTGGGAAGGCCAACATTTTCTCCAATTGCCATTAGTTGGGAATGAGGATATTTTTCTACCAGTTTGTCCCAATTAGGGGTTTCTCCCTGATATACCAAATCAGATTCAGTCTTATTTCCTATTCCCCATCCATCAAGGATCATTAAAAATGCTTTGTTTATATTGCTCATGATAAAATCTTTTTATGTATTATAAACTATTATTTTTCAAGCGAAATGCAAAAGTAATATTTTCAATAAAAAACAAGTGTTAACAAAAAGGTAATTCCATGATATTTTATGATAAACATTTTTTTACTATCTTAACAACAACAATTGAGTAATGTTTTCACAACACAATTGGTCATTCAATAAAATTTATACATTTGTCGATCAATAACAAAAAATACATTTCTTTATGACAGCAACACATGAAAAGATAATTGCGCAGGAATTGGGACTTGCTGCCTGGCAGGTTGAAAACACACTTGGACTATTTGAAAAAAACAGCACCATCCCCTTCATAAGCCGTTACCGGAAGGAAGCTACCGGAAGCCTGGATGAGATAATGATTGAGCAAATAAAAAAAGAAAAAGACAGTCTGGTTGAGATTGATAAACGCCGGGAAACCATAACAGAAGCAATATCCAAGCAGGATAAGCTGACACCGGAGCTTAAAAAAATGCTGGAACAGGCCACAAGCCTGACTGAACTGGAAGATATTTACTTACCGTATAAGATTAAAAAGAAAACCAGGGCAGTTAAAGCCAGGGAAGCAGGGCTTGAGCCACTCGCCAAAATATTGATGAAACAAAAAGAAGTTGATCCGGGGTCACGGGCAGTCCAGTTTATAAATGAAAGCATAAAAAATGAAGAGGAGGCGCTTCAAGGTGCAAGGGATATCATAGCTGAATGGGTGAGTGAGGATCAGCGAGTTCGAAACAACATTCGCGGGCTATTTAAAAAGGAGGCTGTCATTGAGTCTACAGTCATCAAAGGTAAAGAAGAAGAAGCAGTTAAGTATAAAGATTATTTTGATTTTCGTGAATCTCTGAAGAAATGCCCTTCGCATCGTTTACTCGCACTCCGAAGGGGTGAAAAGGAGGGCTTTTTAAGGGCTAAAATTACAGTTGATGGGGAGACTGCCATTCATTCAATTGAAAAGTTTTTTGTTCATTCCAACAATATTTGTGCTGATCAAATCTCAATGGCTATTGAAGATAGCTACAAAAGATTGATATATCCCTCCATAGAAACAGAGTTCAGCAATCTATCAAAAGACAAAGCAGATGACGAAGCAATTTTGGTATTCCAGGATAATTTGCGGCAACTCTTATTAGCTCCGCCGCTGGGTGCAAAAAGGATTCTGGCCATAGACCCGGGATATCGTACAGGTTGTAAAATCGTGTGCCTCGATGAGCAGGGAAATTTAATGCACAATGAAACCATTTACCCGCACAAACCACAGGAAGAGACCAAACATGCAGCAAAAAAAATTTCCACCCTTGTTCAGATGTACAATATTGAAGCCATTGCAGTCGGCAATGGAACGGCCAGCCGGGAAACGGAATATTTTATCCGCAAAAGAATTCGATTTGACAGAGATATAAAAATATACATGGTTGACGAAAGTGGTGCATCGGTTTATTCTGCCTCTTCCATTGCCAGGAAGGAATTTCCACAGTATGATGTCACAGTCAGAGGGGCTGTTTCTATTGGCAGAAGGTTGATGGATTCACTTGCCGAATTGGTCAAAATTGACCCGAAATCAATTGGTGTTGGGCAATATCAGCATGATGTTAACCAGGCAAAACTGAAGGAAAGCCTTGACCGGACTGTTGAGAGTTGTGTCAATATGGTTGGCGTGGACCTCAATACAGCCAGTTCATATCTTTTGGCTTATGTCTCCGGTCTGGGACCTCAACTTGCTGATAATATCATTGAATACAGGAGAGAACATGGAGCTTTCAAATCCAGGAAGGAACTCATGAAAGTAAAACGAATGGGCGCTAAATCTTTTGAGCAGTCAGCGGGATTTCTGCGTATCCGTAATGCAGATAATCCATTGGATAATAGTGCTGTGCACCCGGAGTCATATCATATCATTGAAAGGATGGCAGACGATCTCCATGTGGCAGTATCTGACATTATCGGCAACAATGAAGTTATCAGGAAGATACAAATTGGAAGGTATGTTACTGATGGAACTGGACTTCCGACTCTCAATGATATTATTCGGGAACTTGAGAAACCAGGGCGGGATCCCAGAAAAGATGTCAGGGTTTTCGAATTTTCAAATGACATCTATAAAATTGATGATCTGCAAGTTGGTATGGTATTACCAGGTATTGTGACAAATGTAACAAATTTCGGCGCTTTTGTTGATATCGGAATCAAAGAAAACGGACTGGTACATATTTCCAATCTGGCTCAAAAATTTGTGTCCAATCCACATGATGTGGTCAAACTCCATCAGCATGTTAAAGTCAAAGTGACAGAGGTTGATATATCACGAAAGCGGATTCAGCTGTCAATGAAGGATGTATAAGCCCTTACATCAATATAGATTGTTTCCGGGCAACAACAGACAAACATAAACCTATGGCAGGCATGTTGCACGGATTAAAATCAACAAAGAGAAGGGCTGGAAACAGCCCTTTTAATCATCATCATAATTTTCATCCAGGTCATCCATCTCCCGGATAAAGTAGTTCTCGGCTTCCTCTAACAGTTCTTTTAATTCATCGTCATCTTCAACTTCCTCATCCAGCCAGTATATCTTCTGGTCTTCCTGGAAGTCATCCACACTACTTTCAATAATACAGCGCGGGTACTTGGTATGTACAATATATACTTTCCCCGGAAAATCCATGTTATCAGCGAGTAAGAATTTTGGTAACATTTTTCTATTTTATTTAAATAAACATAAAGATAATGATTTATTTGTCAGGTTTATGAACTAAACCCGGTTTATTTTTAAAATTTATTTTTAAGACGATAATATCAATGAGTATCATAAAGAGAACAATAATACCGAAACTGTTCTTTAAGAGTCTGAATATAAATTTTGCGGTTTCAG
>CAZVTW010000076.1:0-16501 GCA_964629805.1 uncultured Bacteroidales bacterium
AAAAATTGCAGGTTGTTAAACTTGTTAAAGAATTAACAGGTGTTGGCCTTAAAGATGCAAAAGCAATTTGTGATTCCGCACCTAAAGAATTGAAAGAGAAAATTTCGAAAGAAGAAGCTGAAGCCCTTAAAACGCAGCTTGAAGAAGCAGGAGCTGAAGTTGAAGTTAAATAACAATCTTTCAACATCTTACAATATTTTTCAGGGTTTAAGGCCCCTACTTGAGGGCCTTAAGCCTTTTTGTCGTTTTATTAAGGTTATATAAATCCTATCATTAATGACTGAGAACAACCAACGAATTATATTCGGATCAACAAAACAAAAGTTTGAATATCCGGATTTTCTTGAGATACAATTAAAATCTTTTCAGGATTTTTTCCAGCTAAATACAACTCCTGAACAGCGTAAAAATGAAGGATTATTTCTGGTATTCCATGAAAATTTCCCGATTACAGATACCAGAAATAATTTTGTGCTGGAGTTTATTGATTATTTCATTGATCCGCCTCGCTATGTTATTGAAGAGTGCATTGAAAGGGGACTAACTTACAGTGTACCATTGAAAGCAAAGTTAAAATTATATTGTACTGACCCTGAACATGAAGATTTTGATACTGTCATACAGGATGTGTACCTGGGAACAGTGCCCTACATGTCACCCCGAGGCACTTTTATAATAAACGGAGCAGAAAGAGTTGTTGTTTCACAATTACACCGCTCGCCAGGAGTCTTCTTTGGCCAAAGTCTTCATGCAAACGGTACAAAACTGTATTCTGCAAGGATTATCCCTTTTAAAGGATCATGGATAGAATTTGCAACGGACGTTAACAACGTCATGTATGCCTATATTGACCGTAAAAAGAAATTACCTGTAACAACCCTCCTGAGGGCTATCGGTTTTGAAGGAGATAAAGACATTCTTGAGATTTTTAACCTTGCAGATGAAATTAAAGTCTCCAGAACTGGCCTGAAAAAGTATGTTGGAAGAAAATTAGCAGCAAGGGTATTAAAAACATGGGTTGAAGATTTTGTTGACGAAGATACAGGTGAAGTTGTCTCTATTGAAAGAAATGAGATTATTATTGACAGGGAAACAATTCTTGAAAATGATCACATCGAAGATATCATAGACTCCGGTTCGAAAACCATTCTCCTCCATAGGGAAGACCGGAACCTGCAGGATTTTGCTATTATTTACAACACCTTACAAAAAGACCCGTGTAACTCTGAAAAAGAAGCCGTACTGCATATATACAGGCAGCTTAGAAATGCTGAACCTCCTGATGAAGCAACAGCACGGGATGTTATAGAAAAACTTTTTTTCTCAGATAAAAGATATGATCTTGGTGATGTTGGCAGATACAGAATAAACAAAAAGCTCGAACTTAATATCGACATGGATATTAGGATTCTGACAAAGGAAGATATTATTGCCATCATCAAATACCTGATCAAACTTATTAACTCGAAAACAGACGTTGACGATATTGACCATCTGAGTAACAGACGTGTGAGAACTGTTGGCGAGCAATTGGCAAACCAGTTTAGTGTGGGTTTAGCCAGGATGGCCAGAACCATCAGGGAAAGAATGAATGTACGTGATAATGAAGTCTTTACACCGGTTGATCTGATAAATTCAAAAACACTGTCATCAGTTATTAATTCATTTTTTGGGACGAACCAGTTATCTCAATTTATGGATCAAACAAACCCTCTGGGTGAAATGACCCATAAAAGGAGGATGTCAGCACTTGGTCCGGGTGGTCTCTCCAGAGAACGCGCCGGATTCGAAGTTCGGGATGTTCACTATACCCATTATGGACGACTTTGTCCTATTGAGACTCCGGAGGGTCCCAATATTGGTTTGATTTCCTCTCTTTGTGTTTATGCTAAAATTAACAATCTTGGTTTTATCGAAACACCCTACAGGAAAGTTAATACCGGTCAGGTAGACCTAAATGTTGAATCTGCTGAATATTTAAGTGCAGAAGAAGAAGAGGGTAAAATTATTGCCCAGGCCAACGCACCCATTGATTATGAAGGCAATTTTGTTAATGCCCGCGTCAAAGCAAGATATGAAGCTGATTACCCATTATCTGAAAAAGAGAATGTTGATTTGATGGATGTTGCTCCTAATCAGATTGCCTCTATTGCAGCATCACTTATTCCTTTTCTTGAGCATGACGATGCAAACCGCGCTCTGATGGGTTCAAATATGATGCGACAGGCGGTCCCGCTTGTTAAACCTGAAGCTCCTATTGTTGGTACCGGGATTGAAAAAAGGGTTGTTCAGGACTCCAGAATTCAGGTTGTTGCAGAAGCTGATGGCATTGTTGAATATGTTGATGCTTACGAAATAGTTGTCAGATATTTGCGAACTGAAGAACAGAAGTTTGTCAGTTTTGAGGATGACATAAAAAAATATAAGCTTCCAAAATTTAAAAAGACAAATCAAAACACATGTCTTAATCTGCGACCAACAGTCAAAAAAGGTGATAAAATTGTTAAAGGACAGATTTTAACCGAAGGTTATGCTACTGTGGATGGTGAACTTGCCCTGGGAAGAAACCTTAAAGTGGCTTTTATGCCCTGGAAGGGTTATAATTATGAGGATGCAATCGTAATTTCCGAATCCGTGGTTCGTAACGATGTATTTACATCAATTCACATCGATGAATATCTTCTTGAAGTAAGGGATACAAAACGCGGACTTGAAGAATTGACCTCTGATATTCCCAATGTTAGTGAGGAAGCAACTAAAAATCTTGATGAAAATGGATTAATTCGTATTGGCGCTCATGTTGGCCCGGGAGATATACTCATTGGAAAAATTACGCCAAAAGGTGAATCTGATCCTTCACCAGAGGAAAAACTATTACGTGCCATCTTTGGTGACAAAGCAGGAGATGTCAAAGACGCATCATTAAAAGCTCCTCCCTCTCTATCAGGAGTGGTTATTGAGAAAAAGCTTTTCTCCCGCTCAATGAAAGACCGGAAGGTAAAAACAATGGATAAACCTATCCTGGATAAATTGGATAAAGAATTTAAGCAAAAAGCAGATGCATTAAAAGACCGACTCATGGATAAACTTTTTCTGCTGGTTAATGGTAAAACTTCCCAGGGAGTCAAAGATTATTATAATGCGGATGTAATTGCAAAAGGCGTTAAATTCACCCAGAAAGTACTTCAGGACATTGATTATTTAAATATTAATCCGAATAAATGGACTACTGATAAGAAGAAAAATGATACCATCAGGGAGCTTTTACACAACTACATTGTCAAGTATAAAGAAATTGATAGTAGTTTTAAAAGGAAGAAATACAATGTTACAATCGGCGATGAATTACCCATTGGTATCATTCAGTTAGCTAAAGTGTATATAGCTAAAAAACGTAAATTGCAAATCGGGGATAAAATGGCTGGACGCCATGGTAACAAAGGTATTATTTCAAGAATTGTCAGGGCTGAGGATATGCCATTTCTCGAAGACGGCTCTCCTGTTGATATTGTCCTCAACCCATTAGGCGTGCCATCAAGGATGAATCTTGGTCAGATATATGAGACAGTACTTGGCTGGGCCGGACAGAAACTTGGTTTGAAATTTGCCACACCGATTTTTGATGGCGCTCTGTTAAATCAAATTACTGAGTATACTGATAAAGCCAAACTGCCAAAATTTGGACGGACATATCTTTATGATGGCGGTACCGGAGAACGTTTTGATCAGCCGGCAACCGTAGGTATTATCTATATGCTCAAATTAGGACATATGGTTGAAGATAAGATGCACTCCCGTTCTATTGGCCCTTATTCACTCATTACCCAACAGCCTCTGGGAGGTAAAGCTCAATTTGGAGGACAAAGGTTCGGTGAGATGGAAGTTTGGGCGCTTGAAGCTTTCGGCGCTTCACACATTCTGCAGGAAATTCTTACTGTCAAATCAGATGATGTTGTTGGTAGGGCAAAAACCTATGAGTCTATTGTCAAAGGAGAATCAATGCCTCCGCCGGGAATACCGGAATCTCTCAACGTATTGCTCCATGAACTCAGGGGACTGGCATTGAGTATAAATCTCAAATAGATGTCCTTCACGGGAAAAAGTTGTTTTCCCATATTTATTAGTAACTATTTCATTCATAAATAAACATTTATGGCTTTTAGAAGAGATAATAAAATAAAGGGTACTTTTACCAAAATTTCTATTAGTCTTGCTTCTCCTGAAGAAATTTTGGAACGTTCCAGCGGGGAAGTATTGAAACCGGAAACAATTAATTACCGGACATATAAACCGGAACGTGACGGATTATTTTGTGAACGGATTTTTGGCCCGGTAAAAGATTACGAATGTCATTGTGGCAAATACAAACGAATCAGATACAAAGGGATTGTCTGCGATAGATGTGGGGTTGAAGTAACTGAGAAAAAAGTTCGAAGGGAAAGGATGGGGCATATTTCTTTGGTTGTTCCGGTAGCTCATATCTGGTATTTCCGATCATTACCAAACAAAATTGGCTACCTGCTCGGGCTCCCAACCAAAAAACTGGACTCAATTATTTATTACGAAAGATATGTTGTTGTTCAACCAGGAATAAAGTCAGAGGATGGAATAAAAAAATTTGATTTCCTTACAGAAGAGGAATATATTGACATAACAGAAAGCCTCCCAAAGGACAATCAATTATTGGATGATTCCGATCCTTCAAAATTTATCGCCAAAATGGGAGCTGAGGCTTTATATGAATTACTCTGCTCTATCGATCTTGACGATCTGGCCTATGAATTACGACATAAAGCAAATAAAGAATCATCTCAGCAACGCAAAAATGAAGCATTAAAAAGACTGCAGGTGGTTCAGGCTTTCAGGGAATCCAGGAATATCAATAAACCTGAGTGGATGATTGTAAAAGTTGTTCCGGTTATTCCACCCGAATTGAGACCTTTGGTTCCTCTAGACGGAGGACGATTTGCCACCTCCGATTTAAATGATTTATATCGTAGAGTCATTATTCGTAACAACCGTCTCAAAAGACTTATTGAAATCAAAGCTCCTGAAGTCATTCTCAGAAATGAGAAACGAATGTTGCAGGAATCTGTTGACTCTCTCTTCGATAACTCCAGAAAATCCAATGCTGTTAAAACCGACGCTAACAGACCATTAAAATCATTGAGTGATAGTCTGAAAGGAAAGCAAGGCAGATTTCGTCAAAATCTTTTAGGTAAACGTGTTGATTATTCAGCTCGTTCTGTTATTGTTGTCGGACCGGAGCTTAGACTGCATGAATGTGGTTTACCTAAAGACATGGCCGCTGAATTATATAAACCATTTATTATACGCAAACTGATAGAACGCGGTATTGTTAAAACTGTTAAATCTGCCAAAAAAATAGTTGACCGTAAAGACCCTGTTGTTTGGGATATATTGGATAATGTCCTCAAAGGACATCCTGTAATGCTCAACCGTGCGCCTACTCTTCACAGATTAGGTATTCAGGCTTTTCAGCCAAAATTGATTGAAGGAAAAGCAATACAGTTGCATCCACTCGCCTGTACAGCTTTCAATGCTGACTTTGACGGTGACCAGATGGCAGTTCATCTACCCCTTGGTAATGCCGCAATACTGGAAGCTCAATTACTGATGCTTGGTTCTCATAATATTTTAAATCCTGCTAACGGCGCTCCTATTACTGTCCCTTCTCAGGATATGGTACTGGGTCTGTATTATCTTTCAAAACACAGAAATAGTACTACAGAGAGAAAAGTGAAAGGCGAGGGACTAACTTTTTATTCTCCTCAGGAAGCTGTCATCGCCTACAATGAGGGAGCTGTTGATTTACATGCAATCATAAAGGTTAAAACCAAAGATGTTGAAAATGGCAAAAAAGTAGATAAGGTTATAGAAACGACTATCGGGCGAGTCATCTTCAATGAAAAAGTACCGGATGAGGTTGGTTTTGTTAACCAACTTATCACTAAAAAAGCCTTACGTGAAATTATTTCAACCGTACTTAAGAAATGCGGGACCACTGCTACTTCAGATTTTTTAGATGCTATTAAGGACCTGGGTTATTATATGGCTTTTAAAGGTGGATTATCATTTAATCTGGATGATGTTATTATCCCTGCCGAAAAGCAGGAATTGGTTGATGAAGGCTATATGCAGGTAGAAGAAGTGATGGATAACTATAATATGGGTTTTATTACCAATAACGAAAGGTATAACCAAATTATTGATATCTGGACTCATACCAATGCAAAACTGACCCAAACTTTGTTAAAAAGTCTATCAACAGATAATGCAGGATTTAATTCTGTATTTATGATGCTTGATTCCGGCGCTCGTGGTTCGAAAGAACAGATCAGGCAGCTCTCCGGAATGAGGGGATTGATGGCGAAGCCACAAAAATCAGGAGCTACTGGTTCTCAGATTATTGAAAATCCCATTCTTTCAAATTTCAAAGAAGGACTTTCAGTGCTTGAATATTTTATCTCTACACACGGAGCCAGAAAAGGTCTAGCTGACACTGCTCTTAAAACAGCAGATGCCGGATACCTTACCAGACGGCTTGTTGATGTTTCTCAGGATGTTATTATTCAGGAAAGCGATTGTGGCACATTGCGCGGTTTGGTTGCTACTGCCATAAAGAAGAACGAAGAAGTTGTTGAAACTTTGTATGAAAGAATCCTGGGTCGCACCACTGTTCATGATATATATCATCCTATAAGCGGTGAAAAAATTGTTGGAGCTGGTGAAGAGCTAACAGAAGATTTAGCTTCTATTATTGAAGATTCCCCAATAGAACAGGTAGAAATTCGTTCAGTATTAACCTGCGAAGCGCCAAAAGGTGTTTGTAGCAAATGCTATGGTCGTAACCTGGCGACCGGGAGAATGGTGCAAAAGGGCGAATCTGTGGGAGTTATTGCTGCACAATCCATTGGAGAGCCTGGCACACAGCTGACTCTGAGGACATTCCACGTTGGTGGTACAGCAAGTAATATTTCTGCTGAGTCTGAAATTGTGATTAAATTTGACGGAATAGCTGAATTCGAAGAATTAAGAACCGTTGAGGCCAAAACAGATGAAGGTAAAGCTTATGATATAATTATCAGTAGGTTAACTGAACTGAGAATTATTGATAAAAATACGAAAATTGTTCTTTCAACTCATAGCATACCATATGGTTCGAAATTGTATATCAAAGATGGTGAAGATGTAAAAAAAGGGACAGTTGTCTGTGAATGGGACCCTTACAATGCTGTCATTGTGTCTGAGGCCTCCGGAAAGATTGTCTTCGAGCATGTTGAGGAAGGAATTACTTATAAAGAAGAATCTGACGAACAAACCGGTTACCGGGAAAAAGTGATTATCGAAACAAAAGATAAAACCAAAAATCCCACTGTAAAAATTGTTGATAAAGAGGGAGAAATGCTCAAAGCCTATAACCTGCCGGTTGGTTCACACCTTATTGTTAACGAAAATAAATTTACCCAACAAGGGGAGGTACTTGCGAAAATACCCCGGGCTATTGGTAAAATGGGTGATATAACCGGTGGTTTACCCCGTGTTACAGAACTTTTCGAAGCACGTAACCCGTCAAATCCCGCAGTCGTTTCTGAGATTGACGGAGAAGTTCAGTTCGGTAAGATTAAGCGTGGTAACCGCGAGATTATTATCAAATCAAAATCAGGGGAAACAAAAAAATATCTTGTTCCGCTGTCTAAGCAGATACTTGTACAGAGCAATGACTATGTCCGGGCAGGTACACCACTATCAGACGGCGCTATTACTCCAAAAGATATCCTCAATATTAAAGGGCCGACAAAAGTCCAGGAATATATTGTGTATGAAATTCAGGAGGTCTACCGCCTGCAGGGTGTGAAAATTAATGACAAACATTTTGAGGTCATTGTCAGGCAGATGATGAGAAAAGTTGTTGTTGATGACCCGGGTGATACCAAATTCCTTGAAAAGCAAGTTGTTGACAAGTTCGAATTTATGGAAGAAAATGACAGGATTTTTGGTATGAAAGTAGTAGAAGACCCGGGCGATTCAAAGACGCTCAAACCTGGTCAGATAATTTCTACCCGTAAACTCAGAGATGAAAATTCGATGCTCAAAAGACGAGACCAAAAACCAGTTTCTGCCCGTGATGTTATTCCGGCTACTTCTAGTCAGGTGCTACAGGGTATCACGAAAGCAGCCCTTCAGACAAAAAGCTTTATGTCTGCTGCTTCTTTCCAGGAAACTACAAAAGTACTTAATGAAGCAGCTATTTTCGGAAAAATTGATGAACTTGATGGGCTTAAAGAAAATGTTATCTGCGGGCACCTTATTCCGGCCGGAACCGGTTTGCGTGAATATAATAACCTCATAGTGGGTTCTAAGGAAGAGTATGAAAGTCTTGTTGATTCTAAATAAGACGGTAAAAACTTAAAAAAACAAAAAAAAGGCGTTCATTCAGACGCCTTTTTTTATTTTTGTGAATATTAATCTCATATTAAAATAATTGATCATGGAAGAGAAAAAAAATCCAAATCAAAAGAAGAATCAAATCAATATTGAATTAGATGAAGAAGTTGCACAGGGGATATATTCAAATCTGGCTGTTATTACCCATTCCAGTTCTGAATTTATATTGGATTTTATCAGGGTAATGCCTGGTTTGCCAAAAGCAAAAGTGAAATCACGTGTTGTTCTGACACCTGAACATGCAAAAAGATTACTATTTGCACTTAAGGATAATATTGAAAAATATGAATCACAACACGGTGGTATTAAAAATACCGAACAAACAGGAGGAACACCTGCTATGCCCATGACCTTCGGAGGACCGACTGCTCAGGCATGATATGTAATCTTGATCTGATGAAAAGAAGTAAGCCAATTATAAGAGTAATTGGCAGCAAAATTTTATTCGCCTTTTTCATGCTGGTTATTCGAAGAGGATTAAGTTAAAATATTTACATGTTAAAATATTCTCTGATTTTATCGACATAGTCTAACTTCTCCCAGGTAAAAAACTCAACTTTTTCGGTCCGGGTGTCACCGCCGTTTGACTGAAATTTGATTTCAGCAGTATATGGTTTTCTTCCAAAGTGACCGTATGATGCTGTTGGGAAAAACAGTGGTCTTTTCAGTCCCAAACGTTTGATTATAGCGCCGGGGCGCAGGTCAAACATATCATTGATAATATCGGCCAGTTCGTTATCCGAATATTTACTCCCGTTTTCTTTGTTAGCCTTGCAAGTACCATAAGTATTGACATAAATTCCGACAGGGTTTGCAACACCAATAGCATAAGCAACCTGCACAAGCATTTCGTCAGCCACACCGGCAGCAACCATGTTTTTTGCAATGTGTCTTGTCGCATATGCAGAGGAACGATCAACTTTTGATGAATCCTTGCCGGAAAAAGCGCCACCGCCATGGGCACCTTTCCCGCCATATGTGTCAACAATAATTTTTCTGCCTGTCAAACCTGTATCACCATGTGGTCCGCCTATAACAAATTTGCCGGTAGGATTAACATGCAGTTTGTAATCGTCTTTGAATAATGGCTGTACACGCGCGGGCAGCTTTTGCTTTACCCGTGGAATCAATATTGATTGAATATCCTTGAAAATTGTTTCCAGCATTTTGTTATCGGCGTCAATCCGGCTTTGCTCCCTATCATCTTTGGGTTTTATGAATTCATCATGTTGTGTTGAAACAACTATTGTGTCAATTTTTACCGGATTATTGTCATCGTCATATTCAATTGTAACCTGTGACTTTGAATCCGGACGCAGATAGGTCATCACTTTTTTCTCGCGTCTGATCTCAGCTAATTCTTTCAGGAGAAAATGAGCAAGTTCAATGGGCAATGGCATGTAATTGTCAGTTTCCGTGGTTGCATAGCCAAACATCATTCCCTGGTCGCCAGCGCCCTGTTCATCTTCAGCTTTACGTTCTACTCCCCGGTTAATGTCAGGCGATTGTTCATGTATAGAGGATATGACACCACAGGAATCACCATCGAAACGATATGCTGCTTCTGTATATCCAATTCTGTTGATCACATCCCGTGCTACCTGTTGCACGTCAACATAAGCTTCTGTTTTCACTTCTCCGCTTAAAACTGCTAAACCCGTAGTGACTAAAGTTTCGCAAGCTACTTTTGAATTAGGGTCTTGTTTAAGGAACTCATCCAATAAGGCATCCGAAATCTGGTCTGCAATTTTATCAGGATGACCCTCTGAAACTGATTCTGATGTAAATAAATATGACATTTTTATATGATTGATTAATTGTTTATAAATCTCTCTTCATTAGGTTGCTAAAACTAACTAATATTTGGAGTTATTCCAAATCAATCAAATCTTTTTTGCGCCACCATTCGAACAACAGAAGATAATCCCTGATGATATGGTCCTTCCTTCAATATTTCATTTGATTGGTATAATTCTATCAGTTGAAAATCACTGAAATCGCTTCTTAGCATCTCAGTATTAAATAATAAATCAGGATTTCCAGGTCCGCCAGTTCCAAAGTAAGGTTGCTCTTTTGAAAAAGCTTCCAAAATAATTATACCATCCTCTAATAGATACTTTTTAATCTGACGATGGAAATTATACCTGTCTTGTTGTCCCATATGACAATAAAATAATCCAATACACTGATATTTATTTTTAAGTGTATGATTTAAATTTCTAATATCCTGCAATTTGTAGGTTATAGACACATGATGTTCAAAAGCAAGTGACAAAGCTTTTTTCTTTCCCTCAACGCTAAAATCAATAGCTTCAACATCCCAGCCTTTCTGAGCAGCATAAACAGCATTCCTTCCTTCTCCTTCACATGGAAGAAGAATATTTCCGGCTGTAAGTCCATCAATATTCTTTTTAAAATATTGGTTAGGCTTTTTTCCATAAACATACTCCCGTGCTGCATATCTTTCATTCCAAAAGTCTTTCATAAAACATGTTTTTATTTAGAATTACTATAAATAGAAATGAAGTGAATCAACAAACATTGCTATTATCATTACTTATTCTAATTTTGTATTTTCAGAACTCGCCGGTTTTCATTTTTTTGATTTGATATATATTAAATTTGATTTGTATCCCAATAAAACAATACAAATGAAATTATTAAAAAGTGGGTTGTTTTTTTTACTCATCCAAATAAGCGCTCTTTTTCAATAAAATTGAAGACATCTGATATAATAGATAACTGAAAATAAAGAATAAGGTTTAAAAATACGGGCATGAATACATTTTTACATTCAACCATCGGTAAAAAATTACTGATGAGTTTGTCGGGTTTATTTCTGATTTCATTTTTGTTGATTCATTTATCGGTTAATAGTTTATTACTGGTACCAGTGTTCAATCCAGCTGATAATGGTGATGCATTCAATCTTGCCGCCCATTTTATGGCTACTAATCCGGTTATCAAAATTATTGAACCTGTTTTAGCAATTGGATTTATATTACATATTGTTTATTCAATTGTTATTACCCTGCATAATTATAATTCCCGGCCGGTAAAATATTCAACCGTAAACCAAAAAGAAGCCAGCAGTTGGGCCTCAAGGAATATGTTTATTCTTGGAGGATTAATATTTGCTTTCCTGGTATTGCATATTGCAAATTTTTTCTGGCACATGAGATTCGATACCGGTGTCATTTCTCCTAAAGTAATAGGAGGTGAAGAAGTTGAAAATGCTTATGATCTTATTACAGAGAAATTTTCTTTTTGGTGGTTGTCAATTCTGTACGTAATTGCTGCAGTTTTTCTTGGTTTACATATTGCACATGGTTTTTGGTCTGCTTTTCAAACCCTGGGGTGGAGCGGAGATATATGGAGGAAGAGACTTAACAGGGTCGGTCTTTTCTTTGCAATATTATTTGGTGGAGGATTTGCAGCTATACCGGTGGTCATATTAGTGACAAGTATATTTTCATAATTCCTGTTTTTAAAAGGCAATACATACATTTATGAGTATATTAGATTCGAAAATACCTGAAGGACCACTTGCTGACAAATGGTCACAGCACAAAGCAAAAATAAAAGTTGTCAGTCCCGGAAACAAAAGAAAGTTAGATGTTATCATAGTAGGTACAGGTCTGGCAGGAGCTTCTGCAGCTGCAAGTCTGGCTGAACTCGGTTACCATGTTAAACTTTTTTGTTACCAGGATAGCCCGCGCAGAGCTCACAGTATTGCTGCTCAGGGTGGCATCAATGCTGCGAAGAATTATCAGAATGATAACGACAGTATATACAGATTATTCTATGATACAATAAAAGGGGGAGACTACAGGGCACGTGAAGCAAATGTTTACAGACTGGCAGAAGTTAGTAATAATATCATTGATCAATGTGTTGCGCAGGGTGTACCCTTTGCCCGGGAATATGGTGGTTTACTTGCCAACCGATCGTTCGGGGGAGTACTTGTTTCAAGGACATTCTATGCGCGCGGTCAAACCGGTCAGCAATTGTTGTTAGGAGCATACAGTGCATTGAACAGGCAAATTGCGGCAGGGAAAGTAGAAATGTTCACCCGGCGCGAAATGCAGGACCTTGTTGTCATCGAAGGAAAAGCGCGCGGCATTATTGTAAGAAACCTCATCACCGGTGAGCTCGAAAGACATGGCGCTCATGCTGTTGTTGTTGGTTCCGGTGGTTATGGAAATGTTTTTTTTCTCTCAACAAATGCTATGGGGTCAAATGGAAGCGCTTCCTGGAAATGTTACAAGCGGGGAGCTCATTTCGCTAATCCGTGTTTTGTTCAGATACACCCCACCTGTATTCCTGTACACGGCGATCAACAATCCAAGTTGACACTCATGAGCGAGAGCCTCAGAAACGACGGACGCATATGGGTTCCAAAAGATATTGAAGAAGCCCAAAAAATACAAAAAGGAGAACTCAAACCAACCAAAATTCCGGAGGAAAGACGTGATTATTATCTTGAAAGAAGATACCCTTCGTATGGAAACCTTGTTCCCAGGGATGTGGCATCACGTGCAGCAAAAGAACGATGCGATGAAGGCTATGGTGTGAATGACATGGGTAAAGCTGTTTATCTGGATTTTGCTGATGCAATAAACCGTCTTGGCCGAAATACCATTGAAGAACGCTATGGTAATCTTTTCCGGATGTACGAAAAAATTACTGATGAGAATCCATATGAAACACCAATGATGATTTATCCGGCTATCCATTATTCCATGGGTGGTAACTGGGTCGATTATAATCTTATGAGCAATATTCCGGGGCTGTATGTAATCGGAGAGGCAAATTTTTCAGATCACGGCGCCAATCGTCTCGGTGCCTCAGCCTTGATGCAGGGGCTGGCAGACGGATATTTTATTCTTCCCTACACCATCGGTGATTATCTTGCTGATGAAATTTTAACCGGAAAAATCGATACCAAGCATGCTGAATTTGAACAGGCAGAGAAAGAAGTTGATAAAAAAATACAAAAATTACTGTCAGTTAAAGGCGAACAGACAGTTGATTCCATACATAAAAAACTGGGGCATATTATGTGGGATTATGTTGGTATGTCGCGAAATGAGGAGGGTTTGAAAAAGGCCATAGATATGATAGAAGACCTTCGGAATGAATTCTGGAAAGAAGTGAAAGTTCCCGGTAAGTCAGATGAGTTGAATGTGGAGCTGGAAAAAGCGGGCAGAGTAGCTGATTTTCTTGAATTGGGTGAGTTAATGGCCAGAGATGCACTTGACAGAAACGAATCCTGCGGGGGTCATTACAGGGAAGAATCGACAACTGAAGAAGGTGAAGCAAAACGTGATGATGAAAACTTCACACACTCATCTGTCTGGAAGTATCGGGGTGATGGACAGGACCCTGAACTGATCAAAGAAAAACTGGAGTTTGAGAACGTGAAATTGACCCAGAGGAGTTATAAGTAGGAGAAGTCGGGAGACGGAAGACCGAAGACCGAAGACGGGAGACCGAAGACCGAAGACGGAAGTCGGGAGACGGAAGTCCGGAGCCTGGAGTTGGGAGTTGGAAGTCCGGAGACCGAAGGTGGAAGTGAAAAACTGTTTTACAGAATTTATTATTTTTTATATTCATTTATACTTGTTATAATACTACGTTGAGATTAGAGAAAAAATAAAATACAAACATGGCAGATAAGATATTAAAAAAGCTGACATTAAAAATCTGGAGACAAAAGGATGTTCAGTCAAAAGGAGCATTTAAAACATATGAAGTTGAAAACATCTCCGGTGGTACTTCATTTCTTGAGATGCTCGATATTTTAAATGAGAAATTGATTCATCAGGGAGAGGACCCTGTTGCATTTGATCATGATTGCCGGGAAGGTATTTGCGGCGCCTGTGGCTTATACATCAACGGCAGGGCTCATGGGCCTGATAAAGATATAACAACATGCCAGCTGCATATGCGTAAATTCAAAGATGGTGAAACTATAACCATTGAACCCTGGCGGGCTAAAGCTTTTCCTGTTATAAAAGATTTGATGGTAGACAGGTCTGCTTTTGAAAAAATCCTGCAAGCCGGAGGTTTTGTATCTGTTAATACCGGTGGCGTTCCTGACGGAAACGCTATTCTGGTACCAAAAGATGATGCAGAAGAAGCGATGGATGCAGCATCTTGCATTGGATGTGGCGCTTGTGTAGCCACATGTGTTAATTCTTCTGCAATGCTATTTACCGCCTCAAAGGTGTCGCATCTTGCCAAATTACCCCAGGGGAAACCTGAGGCTATCAGGAGAGCAAAAAGCATGGTTGCTAAAATGGATGAGCTTGGTTTTGGTGGTTGTTCAAATACAGGCGCCTGCGAAATTGAATGCCCTAAAAATATTTCTTTGGCACACATAGCCAGACTAAACAGGGAATTTTTAAAGGCCGGGATTGTTGGTTAACCCTGATATAACTCAATGAAGAATTACCATATTAATCTTTCATAATCCTCTCTATATCATCCGGATCAATTGGTATTCGCTGCCCGGGATATTTGGCTCCGTCTTTCGTAACTAACACATCATCTTCGAGCCTGATACCGCCGAATCCAATAAAATTTTTCACTTTATCATAATGAATAAAATCAGTATTTATTTTCTCACCTTCCCATTTTTCAATAAGTGCAGGAATGAAATAAATACCCGGCTCATTTGTGATATAAAAATTTTCCTGTAATCTCCTGCCCAGTCTCAAATTTGCCAGTCCAAACTGGTCAGAGCGTTGAATTTCTTCATCATATCCAACATAATCTTCTCCCAGGTCTTCCATATCATGTACATCAAGACCAATCATATGCCCGAGTCCATGAGGAAAAAACAAGGCATGAGCTCCCTGAGCAACTGCATCCTCCACATAGCCTTTCATTACACCCATCTCCATTAATCCGGAAGTAATCACCTTAGCAGCTGCAAGATGTATATCCCGAAAAGGAACACCTGGTTTTATCAGTTCAAAAGCTGTATTATTTGCCTGTAAAACTATTTGATAAATGTCTCTCTGTTCTTTTGTGAATCTACCACTGACAGGAACAGTACGGGTAAAATCGGAGGCATAACACATTGAGGTCTCAGAACCTGCATCAGTAAGCATGAGCTTTCCGGGGCTAAGCCTGTTACCATGATAATGATTGTGTAATGTTTCGCCATTCTGAGTCAAAATCACAGGAAATGAAATGTTTCCATTATTGGATTTTGCGATACCTTCTATATGACCTGTAATTTCGTATTCGTGTATTCCCGGACTGCATAATTTCATTGCTGCAACATGCATATCATAACCTGAAGCCCAGGCTTTTTCCAATTCTTTTATCTCGCAGTCCTCTTTAACACTTCTTAATGTAACTATTGCCTGAATGAGTGTAACAGATATTTCTTTTTGAACCCGGTCGGGTGGAATATTAATTAATTGACTTATTAGCAAAATATTGTACGCCCTGTATGGTGGTAAAAAATGAACCTGACGTCCGGAGTTAATTGTCGTTTTTATATATCCATATAATTCGTTAAATGGTTTGGCTTCATTAACACCTGATTTCCGGGCTTTTTCCAAAACCGATTCCTGATTACCCATCCAAATAACATCATCAATATCAACATCATCTCCGAAAATAATTTCTCTGTCTTCATCTATATCCATTATTCCAGCTAGTTGAGGCTTATTCAGACCAAAAAAATAAAGAAATGAGCTGTCTTGTCTGAATTGATATGTATTCGCAGCAGCATTCATTGGAGATTCATTGTTGCCGGGAAGAAGAATGACACCGCTATTGACGAGATGACGCAATTTTTTACGTCGTTCAATATAAATTTCTTTTTCGAACATATGCTTGTTTTTTGGATTTGCCTTTCAGGTTAAAAATAATAATAGTTCCGATGAATACGAAATTTAGAGCGGTATTTTTTTCAAAATACCTTAAATCCGCAGATTTATTTTTTGATCCACGAATTTTCACGAATTTTCATTCACCCAAAAGGATGAATGAAATTTGCATAATTCGCCTAATT
>CAZVTW010000077.1:0-16484 GCA_964629805.1 uncultured Bacteroidales bacterium
CTTTTACTTCTGCTGCCGGCGTGAGATTGAGTCCGGCAATAAGCGGGTCGTGGTCAGAGAAGCGAAAGGGGCTGTCGTCATATAAACCCGGATATTTGTTCTCTGTATTATAATCCAGCGCCGGGGGTTCATCTGCATTAACATGCCAAAAGGCACAACCGGTGACATCGTTTATCAGCCCGGGACTGGCAAATGCATAGTCCAGGGTTCCTGTTTGCCCTGAATAGATATACGAGTAAGCATTATTGCCGGAAAATACTCCTGCAAGATTAGTATAACCTGCATTCAGAAAAACATCAACAGGGTCTTCACCTGCATATGCGTTAAAATCACCAATACACAAGTACTTGTCAATTGGCTGCAAAGGGTCTGTTTCCAGCCATTCGATAAGCGCTTGTGCGGCTTGTACACGCGCCTGGTTATAACATGACTGACCATCTCCCTGATCACAATTCAGGCCTGAACAACCGTCACATCTTTTTGATTTGAAATGGCTGACAACAATATTCAGGATATAGCCTGTTGACAATTCCCTGAATGCCTGTCCCAGGGACGGTCTGTGCAGGTTATCATCAAACCCGTGATGTTCATTGTTGTCAAGAATTTTAAAATCACCTGCCGGTTCAACAACAGCCGGATTATATATTAGTCCGTTGCATATGTCATCACTTCCAATTTTTCCTGTAATGATAAATTTATACAGGTTACTGCCTGCCTCAGCATTGATTTCTGTGACCAGGTCTTCTATAGCCGGATTTGCAGTATGACCGTCATTCTCCAGTTCAATTAGACCAATAATATCTGCTTCAGTTTTCAGGATGGCGCTCACAATTTTATTTGTTTGCCTGTCAAATTCAGTTTTGGAATCAGCGCCACGGGGTGCAGGAAAGCCTCCACCTGAACCATTGCCATTGAAATAGTTATTGAGATTCATGGATATTATTGTGAGGCGTCCGCCAACATTTGGTGGCTCTGTTTGGCGGGTGTTTGAAGGATTGAAAGTGATTGTTTGTGTCGGATGAAGCCTGTAATCATCAAAAGCTTCGTGCAGCACACCGAAAATTCCGGAAACAGTAGCGCCTGCACGAAGGGTATTATCTGCTGCAAGTGCAGGAGGGGGATAAGCAACAGGATTTGGCCATGAATTTATCTGGCCATCGTCAATAATAATCCGACCTGAATTGCTTCCTGTAGTCAGAACAGCAAAATCTCCCTGTGCCTGGTTTACCTGGGTCTGTTGAGCCGGGCGACTTTCTGCTATGGTGAACTGACCATATTTCCCAAGTGATCGATTGCTGATGACCGTCAGTCCGTCAGGCAATGATATGAGCATGCCTTCGTATCGTTCGGGAAATGTTTCATCAGGAAACGGAAAACCTGCATTTACAGTTTTTGGCAGGGGATGCCCGCTGCTCATGATAGTTATTTCTGTTATGGAAGTTAATTCGGTCATGTCGTAGTATTCAGCCACTTCACCTGATACCCTGACCTTCTCACCTGTTTCAACCACCTGCCCGAAATTATTATCATACACAAAAATTCCCTCTGATGTTTCGTCATTTCCGTCATTGTCGTCGTCTTCTTCCTGTACGAAGAATCCTTTCAGGTTATCCCGGCTGCCGTTTTTCTGAAAATCCCCGGTCACAATACCTTCAATGGTCACTGTCGTGCCTGCAAGGGGACTGGACATGCCGGCGCCCTGTATCTCATGTATCTTCGTGATTTCGATAACTGAAAAACTACCGCCTGGCATGGTCTGGCGGTCAGAATTATGGCCGTTCCAATTCACGGGATTGCAAATTGCAGTCAAAATGTCGTTTCTGTTTCCTGAGGTGACTGACATGTTATATACGGCATTATCAATCTCATCCAGTGCAATGGCATTTTCGCCGTTTACCAGTCCAGCTGGCAAAGCAGAGGTGTTTGAGCTTGTTGCATCAGCTTGCCAGCCATTTTCTTCACTGTTAAGTGCGAAAATAACATTTGGAGATGACAAATCCCCCTGGAAGGCAATAATCTGGTCACCGGAACCGGAAAAAGAGGCCCCGCCCGTCTGAACAGAAAACACTGTACCGGCAGGATAACCGATCGGTGTTGACCATACATGTGTACCCTCATGACTCCTGAAACCACCCGAAGAAAGCCAGCCTTTGTCTGTGAATTGTATCTCAGTGCCTGCTTCAATATCAGTTAGAATCACAAAAGCGATTTCGTCAGGATTGTCAAAATTGAAACCTATGATGGCAATGTCACCTTTTTCCAGTGAGGTTGGTTCGCCGCTGCCTGGTGTTTTTGGCATTTCCTGCCTGTCTGAATTACTTCCATCCCAGTTACCTGAATTACAAATGGCACCCAGCAGTTCATTTTTTGAACCAGATACAACAGACATATTATAGACAGCATTGTCAACTTCATCCAGGGCAATGGCCGAATATCCGTCTGTCAGACCATCAGGCAGGCAGGATTCGTTTGAGGTGGTGGCGTCTGCCTGCCATCCTGTGCCTTCGCTGTTGATTGCAAAAATGAAGGAAGGACTGGTTTCATTTCCCTGGTAGGCAATAATCTGGTCACCTGTTGCTGCAAATGCCACACTACTGACCGATGGTTTGACAATGGTACCTTTGGGAATGTCAACCGGGGCCGTCCATGTAAATGTGCCTTCAGTATCACGAAAAGAATCATCAGCTTTCCAGCCATTGTCCGTGAAATGAATTTCTGTTCCTACATCAAGGTCTGTTATGGCCATAAAAGCCAATTCATCGGGATTATCAAAATTAAATCCCACAATAGCTATATCACCGGGTGTCAGGTTTGTCTGGGCTTCAATATTATGAAGAAAGAGAAAATGACATGCCAGACATATAAGTGTTAAAAGAATTGATTTTTGATACATATCATGACTTTTAGGGTTCATCTAAAAGTCGTCAAATTTATGTTTTTTGACAGAAAATAAAAATATTTTAAGGTTAAATTAATATTAAAGGATTTTTTTAGGGACTTTCAATCCTCCGAACAGATTTGGAAACGTCCAAAAATGAAAACAACCGATGGTGTCGCTTCAAACCAAACCGTCGGTTTGCAATAATCTTTTTCTTTCTTTTTACTTAAACTTAACCCCCTCCACCTGTTTGATGAACAAATCAAGCTGGTCTGCATTGGTGACTTTCTGTCCGTCAAGCATAAAATTTTCAAATGTCACATTTTTTATTTTGTGGTTTTCATCATAACCGCCAATCAGTGAGATAGAATACCCGTAATTGTAAATTGATTGTTTGACATAGATATCTTTGAGCAGGATATTTTCTGCACGTCCTCTTTTGTCAGAATCACTCCACCTGCTCTTGATAATCCTGAAATCTACAAGTTTGTTATAAAAGTGGTCTACACGAATATTTTCATAGGTGACATTTTTAACAAGGGCAAGGTCTGAATTGTGTATACCAAAAACACCACCCTGTCCGTGAACACCCATCACATCGCAGTCTTTAAAAGTGATATTCTGCACAGGTCCTTTCATCAGTTCGTGGCCTATTTCAAATGCCTGTCCGCCCATATTGGCTTGTACAGCACATCCGGTCACTGTAACATTGTCCACTCCTTCCCATGTATTCAGCTTGTTTTCTGCATACTGAGGGCGTTTAAAGGATTTCATGACAATACAATCGTCACCGTTCCTGAACATACAGTTTTTAATCATAATATTTTTTGAACCGACCACATCCACACCGTCAGTACCATGGCCTGCGCCCAGTTCTTTAACTTCTTCAATATGTACGCCATCACAAATGTAGAGTGTGATCATCCAGGTTTGTGGCTCAATCAGGATAATATCCTCAATGGTAACATCCCGGCAGTCTTCAAACAATACAAATTTCGGGCGGCCTTTGACTCCCTTGTAATATCCGCCGTCCAGCACACCGCGTCCGGACACTTTAACATTTTTTGCTGATGTGGCCCTGATACTGCCCCGCACAACAGCACCTCCTTCAATGTAGATGGTTTGGTTATCTTCCGGCTGTAACTGACCGGTTTCGTATAGCTGACCGCTTTTGAAATATAATACGTTCTCTGCATCAGGACTGGGTTTTTCATGTTCAAAATCATTGGCATAGATAAAAAGTTGTTCCATGCCGGCAATTTCAACCAGCAATTTTGCCGGGGCAGGCATCTTAAAGCTCATTGTATGATTATCAAACACTGGTTGAATTTCGTAGCGGTTTGGCGTTATGTTGGCGCTTTCAACCGGTTTACGGACCCACACATCAACCTGCACACTGTCTTCACTTTCAAAAGCAACAAATGTACCTGCACTTGTGTAATAGGCAAAATGCTCCTGACCATTGATTTTTACCCGGTAATCCTTTGATGACGGGCAAATACGGGGATACGTGTATTTGATAACTTCAGACTCTGTATTATCAGTCTTATCCCCGGGGCCGGGATATGATTTTCCCGGTTCTGAAGTTGCACTGAGTGTGATAACATAAAAAATAAATCCTAAAATAAGTGTTGTAGTTGTTAAAATTTTGTTGTTCATGATGTTAAATGTTTAAAATAAGTTTAGAAATATATAATTCAATAAATCAAAATTTGAAAGCTTCAACAAAAATCCATCCTTTTTTGAATGACAGGTTTGTGATTACTTTATGAAAACCGGCTTTATTCAGCAGGTTTTTATACTTCCCGTCACTTTTTATACGTGCCAGCTTCCACCATTTGCTTCCCGGTTTGGGATAGCGATTGATAATAACAAATCGTCCGTTTTGTTTGAGTACCCGCGAAATTTCAGAAAATGCAGCTTCTGTTTCAGGCCAGAACTGAACTGTTTCAAAAGCTGTGACCATATCCATTGATAAATCATCAAACGGCAATTTGTTAACATCGCCCTGAAAAATTTTTATCCGGCCCTGCTTCACTGCATCTATGTTTGTTTTGAAGGCAAGCTTGACCATCTCCGGGGAATGATCAATACCATAGAGCATGTATGAGTTGTTTGCTTCTGATAAAAATCTCAAAAATCTGCCGCCGCCACAGCCGGTATCAAGTATCTTTGAATTATCAACAGGCAACTTGTCCTGCCAATAACTAACATATAACGGGGTATGAAACCTGTTCATGAGTTTGCCAAATATTTTTCCTACCCAACCTTTTGGCCTGTTGCCTTGTTTTTCTATACCCATCATGTTATTTTTAAAAAGTTAATTGTTGTTTCTTTTCACTCATCAAAAAAGCAATAATAATACAAATCATTGAGAAAATGCCAGGTAACTTCGAGAAAGATAAAAAAGTCGGTCGTGTTGTTAATTTTTTGCTGCTATGGTTGCCTTTTAAAGATAATGTTTTATTCATGCAAGATAAAAATCCACTGGTGTCCGGTTAATATAGGACAGAAGTGATTAAAGCCTTATTTCAAAAAATAATGACCTTAGGAGAAATACGATACTCACAATATCCAACCTTTATAACCTGTCTCGACTAAGTCGATGACCTTATTTCTTTTAATGCAAATAATGTGTGATATTTTAAATATTTGTATCAAAATTAACAAACCATTTTCCTGCAATTGATTTAAAACAAGGTTTGATATGTGAAAATTACAATTGCTTTAAACAAAAACAGCATCTCCATAACCGGCCTGCAATGATGCCTGGTCAAGGCCCGTTTCACTGAATTTTTTCGGTACTGCCAATTCTTTTTGTATTTTTTTCCTGTAAGCCGGTATCCTGATTTCATGAGAAAAATATTTTATTAATTCAGGGTGAGACACATCAACAGAAATGACCTTCTTTTCAAGGCTGTGCAACAACAGGGCTTTTGCTATATTCTTTGCCTGTTGGTCTTCTACATAAGCATAAGAAATGATAAGTCGCGCATCTTTCAATGTGAGAAACATGAGGCCGGCAATGTGATTATTTTTCTCAGCTTTCAGAACATATTGACTGAATTGTCCGGCATTACCTGTAAAAAAATAGGGGATGTCTGATTGTTTTTCTTCTGTTTCTTCTACCCAGGGATTGGATAGTATCCAGTTAAATTCTTTTGCTCCCCATTGTGTCAATTCATTGGAATTGTGTTTTTTTATGAATTTTTCGCAATCATCTGTCAAAGAAGTCAGTTTCGACAAGTAAATACGTGTGTTTCTGAGTCTTTTTTTTGAAAAATGATGAATAATGCTAACGGGCAGGTTCATCATTGTGTCTGCAAATTCAAACAACTGACTGATGAAACGCGGAGAGGGGATTCTTTTTCGACTATATGGGCCGAAAAATGATCGCAAATATATTCTGACACCTTGCAATGGCGGATAAAAATCGAATTGTTTGAGCGCCCGGATGATTTGACTTGTATGTGGTGTCATATCAAAGATAAACATTGCATGATTTGTCAGGGTCATGGCCCTGGAAAGGAGAGGCATAGCTGCTTTTCGTCCTTTGACAGGGTCAACCCACCAGCACGAATTCCAGAAAAAGCGCCGGTTTATACTATTATACCGAATCACATCTGGTAACAGGCCGACATACCCCAGCAAAAAATAAGGTTCTTCAATGGCCAGAATAAGGACAATGTCATCATCTTCAGCTCGTGGATTTTCTGCCTGTGAGAGAGCACGAAGAGGTGTAACGGGCCACTGGCTGAATGATGCATATTCACCTGAGCGAATAAATTGCTTCAGCTCTTTTTTCCTGATGTCTCTGAAAATCATTTCTTTTGAATTAATTGTATGATATCTTCAACAGAATACATCTCCTGCATCTCAGAAAATTCAAAAGACACATCGAATTCTTTTTCTATTTCTGTGATGAGCATCACATGATGCAGGGAATCCCATTTGTCAATAAGTTCCGGTGTTGTATCCCTGCTGAGTGAAAGTTTTGGTGATTCCAAAACGCGCTGAAACACATGTGTAATTTTATGGAGTATTTCATTTTCAGTCATGAATGAATCGTTTTCTATGTCCTGCTAAATATAACTTTTACCAACTTTCCAAAATAAATCAAACACACAGATCTCTATAAATCCCAGCTTTTGATATAATTTCAGTCCCTGCGAGGTTGCATGCAGGATACAAAACTTACTTCCCTGCTGCCTGGCCACCTGCAATGTTTTTTGCATCATTTGTTGTCCGAAACCCTGTCTCTGAAAGTTTTGATGTGTTGCAACCATGTATACACCGGCATATTCGCCTTTGAAATGAATCAGTAAGGCTGACACAGGATTGTTTTTTAAATAACCTGTTAACATTTCAATCTTGTTGTTTTTTATGAAGCTCCCGGTTATCCGCTCATTAACGGGCTGCTGTTTAAACAGGACTTTGTTGATGATGGTCATCCACTCGTGTAAACCGGCCGATTCCTGTACCGGCCTGATGACAAGTTTCGGATCAAATGAATTATCCTGAATCTGCCTGAGGTCCAGGTACATCCCTTTCCATTGGTCAACCTGCCTGTATCCTTTATTTAACAAAGCTGAAGACACATGACGGCGGGAGTCATCCGATCTGAAAATCCAATAGGGCGGGGCATTCTTTTTAACCACTTCATGGTCTGCCTGTTCTATGTGTTCAGGGCTAACATTATCTGATGAAAGAGATATTTTATTCGGCCATCCGCCTTTTTCTGCTTTGTACCAGCATATATCTCCAACACGACCTTCATTGACAAGCCCGCTTTTCATTGTCTGTTGATACAAACTGATCTGGTTAAGTTCAGTTTCCCGTATGATATCAGTTAAATCCTTCATGAAATATGCTTTTCCAGCTTTTTCCGGTCAATTTTTCCGCTTGTTGTCATCGGAAATTCAGGCAAAACTATAATTTTTCCCGGAAGCATGTAATATGGCAGCATGGATTTTAAACCATTTTCCAAAACATTTATTTCCGTTTCATCTGATTCAATGAAAAGAACGATTATCACATTGTTTTGTGCATCCTGCCTGGCAATGGCAGCAGTGCGCGCTTTGTTTGCCAGTTTTGTTGCAGCATGTTCTATTTCGGGAAGCTCAACCCTGAATCCCTGTACCTGAACCTGGGTGTCTTTTCTTCCGCAAAACATAACATCACCGTCTTTATCCCGGAAAACGATATCACCTGACCTGTAAAAAAACTGGTTATCCATCCGGAAAAAGGCTTCTTTATTTTTTTCAGGCATGTTAAGGTATCCCTTTGTCAGTTGATTGCCGGAAATACAAAGTTCACCTTTTTCATTTGTCCTGGCTTCCTCTCCCTTTTCATTCAGAATGATTGTTTGACTGTCGCCAAAACATCTTCCGATTGATACAATACCATTATGTGCTTTTTCTACTGACTGTGGATGCCATTCATAATACAAACAATCTATTGTTGCTTCCGTAGGACCGTAAAAATTTTGAATAACAGCATTAGGTACACAATTTTTCCATTCAGTTAAGATGCCATGATAAAGAGGTTCGCCTGAAAAAAGGCAGTATTTCAGCGATAGCAGATGTATCTTCAAGAAATACGGTTTTAGTAATGAAATGATGCTTGGAACCATCTTAGCACATGTAATCTCATATTTTTCCAGTATTTGTACAACAGAGAGGAACTTCAGCTTTACCTGGGGTACTGTGTAGACGCATGCACCAATAACGAGCGGCAGAACATAACACTGCACAGAAACATCAAATGTAAAATCAAACATTTGTAAAAATCTGTCTGTGTGGTTGAGCTGGTAGCCTATCCCGTAAAATCCGTTAACAAAAGCATCAAGGTTTGTGTATGAAATGGGAACCCCTTTTGGTTTTCCCGTACTACCTGAAGTGAATAGAACATAGAGGATGTTTTCCGGTGCAAGTTTGCTCAGAGCAGGGAGGGTTGAATATTCAGGCAGTTGTTTTGTGTTGAATTTTTCTACACCAGGTAAATTGGAGTCTTTTAATGTACCGGCCCGACTTGACAGGATGCATGAGATGTTTGTTTCATATATGATTTGCTTATTCCGTTCAGGAGGAAATCTCGGGTTCAGGGGGACAAAAGTAAGGCCGGAAAACCAGAGTGCATATATTGTGGCATATGTTTCAATGTCATCAAATGTTTCCACTCCAATGAACGATGATTTTGGGTCAATGTTGTCTAACAAATGCTGAACCGAAGAAATAATCAGCATAAAATCTGCATACGTGTAATAATTATTGTTTATGCAAAAGGCATTATTCCTGGCATAATTTTTCCAGGTTTCGGTAATGGAATCAAGAAACATCATGGTTTGTGTGTTACAATATGTTTATTTACGAATTTCTTTAATAAAAATGACAGATATTCAGTTTTAATATGCTCAGAAGCATTCAGATTGTTTCGATCCATAGCCAGCCTCTGATAATGATGTGGCATATTATCAATTTTTATTCCGGCACATCCAAAACTTGCCGACAAAAATTTTTTGGCAATATTAAAAAAACGGGCTGAAACACCATAATCAGTAAAAGGAAAAGAGAAATAACAGTTTGAAATATCAAGGTATTCACTTAAGAACCAGCAGCTTTCCCTAGTTTGAAATATTTGCTGTTCTGTGCTGATAAATCTGTATTCAGGATGGTCAATGCTATGAGCTCCAATGGTAAATCCTTCCTGTTTCATTGTTTTTACCTGTTCCAGGGTCATGTATGGTTGTTGTTCATCTAAAAACGACTGAAAATCAACTTGCAAAGCACTGGCAACTAAATTGATAATAATTTTGTCCTGGTATCCGAGTTTCAAAATATCTTTCGGTTCTTTGAATTGTTTGTCATGCTCTGAAAAAATTTTCTTCAGGGCATGATGCAGGGTATTCACATGCATTTTTTGCATAATAACATCATATAATAAACTTGTTTTGAACCTGAAAAACATGTCCCTGTTATCAATAAAACCTGTGTTTAGGAAAAACGTAGCCGGTATACCTTTTCTCAGCAATATAGGCCGTATGATTGTATAAACTTCCCGCAAACCATCATCAAAACTGATATGAACAACCGGTTTTTTATTAAGCCGGACTTTTTTTGAAATAACTGTTTCCAGGTCAACAGGAGTGAAAAAACGCAGTATGTAATCAATTTGCTCTTCAAATTCTTTGACAGATATGATTCTGAGAACATGCCTGATATACGGATGGTTTTGGTCTGAAACACAATGATAAAAGGGAAGAAATACATCCATTCCCGTGAGGCGGACCAGAGTTGGCAGAGAAATAAGCCAGTTGAGAGATGACAAAAACATTTTGAGCATTTGAGGCGTCTTTAAATGCAAAGATATTATATATTTTGATATTCACCCAACAACTTTTGTATGACAATCTTTTTGAAAAACCGAATAAGTTATTGATATTTCGGACAGGAAAAACAGGAAAGGAACAAACATGAAAGCCGGTGAAAAGAGATATTTACTTAGAAGCCTGCAAATACCGGCAGGTTACATCATCATACTATGGTTGATAAAACTATCTGAGGTACTATTTTCCATTGATTTTTCACCATTGGGTGTCTATCCTCAAAAACTTTCCGGTTTGACCGGCATTTTTACCGGTCCGCTGGTGCACGGGGATTTCAAACATCTGCTATCCAATACATTTCCCTTGCTCATTCTTGGTGGTGGTGTTTTTTATTTTTACAGGGTTGTATCTGTCCGGATTTTTATTCTGAGCTATTTGCTTTCCGGTATCAGTGTATGGATATTTGGCAGACCTTCATATCACATTGGCTCCAGCGGACTTATATATGCTTTTGCTGCTTTCCTGTTTGTCAGTGGCATCATTCGGCGTGTTCACTCACTGGCTACAATTTCCCTGCTGGTTTCATTCCTTTACGGGGGGATAATCTGGGGTATTCTGCCGGCAGAGGAACGCATTTCATGGGAAGGCCATTTATCTGGCTTAGTTTGGGGAATTGTCCTGGCTTTTATCTATAAAAATAAAGGTCCGAAAAAAAATAAAAGGCATGATTATGAAGATGAAGAAGACCAGAATCCCTATGGAAACGATTTTTTACATTTTAATACAACAAATGAGTCATTTGATATAAAATATAATTCAATACCTGAAAAAAAATGAGTCATTACCGGGAAATTTTATTAATCCTTATTTTGCTAATAATTAGTATTTTACATGAATTACATTCAATATTATTTAGTATTGATTTTTAATCTTTTAAAAAAAGATGAAACTACTTTAAAACAATTTTCGTAATTTTAAGGATGTTTTCATTTCTCAAAACATAAAACCATAACAACATCGATCAAAAATTTCTGAACGAAATCTCATATTATGGCAGAAGAACTCAAAATAAAACACCTTGAACTTGCTTATGACCTGATAAATAATATGTGTCATGACGAATTTGCATATATTTTTAATGGGTTTTTTAATGAAAAAGTATCTTCAGGTTTACTGGCTCTGACTGAACGCAATCTCAAAAAAACAGAAACATCCGTCACCATTAAAAAACGGGTTTTTTTCATTCTCATCGAAACCCTGCAAAATATTACCCGGCATCAAAGTAAAGATAAACATGATCTTCCTTTCGGAACCGGTATTTTTATAATACAAAAACGTAAAGACCATTTTCTTGTTACCACCGGGAATGTTATTGCCGAAGATTCAGGGAAGGAACTTGTTAAAATGATCGATGAAGTCAACCGGCTAACAATGGAGGAACTTAACGAGATGTACCAGGACAGGCTTATTCACGGAACTATTTCCAAAAAAGGCGGAGCTGGTCTTGGACTCATCACAATGGCCCGAAAAACCGGACAGAAATACACCTATATGATTGAACAGATCGATCAGAACAGGTCTTTTTTTTACATGCAGTTAGCTGTTCCTCAAAATCACAATACGGAAAAAGATTTTCTTCAGGGCGGAAATTATAATCTTAGTCGTGTCAAGTCTCTTCACCAGATACTTTCCAAACAAAAAGTATTGCTGAATTTCAACGGATCATTTAACAATGATAATATTGGCGTTTTACTGCCTATTATTAAAGAACACATGTCGAGTGATTACCAGGTTGAGAAGAAATTGTTCAGTGTCATGATGGAGATGCTTCAGAATATTGTAAAATATGCAGACACTAGTGATGAAGAAGTACATGCTAATATGGATGGTAATCCCGGTGTCTTTTTTCTTAGCCAGGGGCCAAATGATTTTTATCTTACTGCCAGTAACTTTATTGATATATCCAAGATAAGCAAACTACAAAGAAAACTTGATTTTGTCAATTTTTTGCCCAGAGAAAGATTAGATGATTTTTATCAGCAAATTTCAGATTATTTCGAACATGGGGAAATAAACAAACCGGATTTAAGTATCATTCAAATGAGACTTTTGAGTGAACATGACCTGAAATATTCATTCAAACCGATTAGTGAGACCAGACAATTTTTTACCTTGCAGGCAAGTATTAGTAAATTTATGTAGCTTAGTGGCTATAAGAAAACTCCAATTTATTCATAAAATTTGATAATTATTTCAATGGTATTTCCCGCAGAGCGGGACAGGCTATGAGATCGCTTCGCTAAGTTCTTCCTTACGGACATTTTGAAAACAGTCATCCCGAATATAATTTTTGTTGGTTTTTGTTCCAAAAACCTTACAAAATATTTATCGGGACTCCTGACTATCAAGTTTCGCAGGCCTCGAACTTGGAGCCTTCTTAAAGCCACTTCTAAAAATCAAGCGTTTTCTTATTAACACTATGTCGTAAAAATTAGTTTTTCTCTACCTTAATGAGATTCAGGTCTATATTTAAGAGGGCCTTGTAATCTTCTGCAATCTCTTTCATGTCTTCATCTTCATAATACCAATTAATATTAACACGGTCCATAAAATTATCAATGGTAGAAATTTTTTTGAGGATTTGAAAAATCCAGTTTGAAGAACTTGTATTGAAATATTCCAGTCTTAAATTAAGAATTGTTTTGTCCCGGGGGTTTTCAATATAGTGTTCAATGTGATTTTTGAGGATCGGTTCGTAAAACTGTTTTGGATTCTCGAGAAGTGAAACACCATTCATTTCCAGTATACCGTTTTCGGGATCAAAAAAAACCTCGGGGCTTTTAAATGATTTTTCAATAATGACTTTTTGCATATTTTGGATAATCGTTTAAAATTTTCATACGATATAACGTTTTTTTTGATATTTTGATATAAATAATACATAAAACTTTACAATTGGTAAACCTTAAATAACAATCCAATCTGTAAAAAACACTATTTTTTTTTCTTTTTTTTTTGATAAAAGGTATCAGCATTGTAATTTTTTTTTAAATTTGTTTCGATGAAACAACCGGGAGTCATAAAAATTCAGGGAAAAGCAGATATTCCTGATGTATTGATAGATGAGAATCAGCTACTTGTCAGAATATCAGGTTCTTCTTTCAATGAAAATGCAATTGATATGTATTACAAAATTATCGATTGGATTCATAAGGTGGAAAAGAACCTTTCAAAAGAATTGAAATTCGAATTTGATTATGTCTATCTGAACAGCTCTTCAAAAAAAATGATTTTTGTTATCCTCAACCAGCTTGAAAATCTCCACAAAGCCGGAAAAAAAGTTTCTGTATCATGGTTTTACGAAGAATATGACGAAGACATGCTTGAACTGGGAGAAGATTTTGCAGAACTCATTACCATGCCTTTTAAGTATATTCCGAAAGAAGTTGAAGATGAAGAAGAAGAGGCTTTTTAACCTAGCCCCCTGCTCGCCCATTTCCCCTGTATTGTTTTATATGTTAGCGCTTTGTCTAGTAATTCCAGGAATTTTTTCCGTTCCACTTCAATTCCGCCAAGTCTTTTGAGGTGAGGAGTTGGTGTCTGACAGTCTATAAAATGAAAATGATTATTCTCTGCAATTACAGCAAGATAATATAATGCAACTTTTGAGGCATCAGGCATAAGGTGGAACATTGATTCCCCAAAGAATGCCCTGCCCAGTGAAACACCGTATAATCCACCAACCAGACGTCCCCTGTAAAATGTTTCAAACGAATGAGCATAACCATGTTCATGTAAATCAATATAAGCATTCTGGATATCCCTGGTGATCCATGTACCTGCCTGGTTGTCTCTGGGAATACTTGCACAATGCCTGATAACCTGACTGAAGCAGGTATCTGTTCGCATTTCAAATTTTTCTTCCCGGATTGTTTTTCTCAGGCTTTTACTAATTTTGAGCTGGCCGGGATACATAATCATACGGGGATTGGGTGATGCCCAGGTGATCGGGTAGTCCTCTCCGAAAGGCCAGGGGAAAATTCCCATTTTATAAGCTAATAATAATCTTTCACGGCTAAGGTCTCCACCCATAGCTAACATTCCGTCCTCTTCAGCAAACTCAGGATTCGGAAAAGATAATTCCTTTTGTAACAGAAATACCGGCATAAAAAATGACAATTCTGTTGCGAAGTAACGAAATTCTGTTGATTTTTATGAATTATTACAAAAAAAAGTAAATTTGTCAACCGAATAATCATAAATAAAAATATGTATTGGGAGAAAGATATAGAATGTATGCCGCGTGAACAAATCACTGCCCGGCAGGTAAACAGACTGCAGGAAACAATTAACTGTGCATTAAAATCAGAGTACTATTCAAAGCAATTACAGGGAATTTTTAATCATCCTGGTAAAATTAAGTCAATAGAAGATTTACAAAAACTTCCTTTTACCACAAAACAGGATTTGCGGGATCATTATCCTTACGGATTTCTCACTGTACACCAAAAAGAAATAATTCGATTACATTCGTCCAGCGGAACAACTGGAAATCCTACAGCTGTCTTTCACAACAAACATGATTTGGATGCCTGGGCCAATCTGGTAGCGCGTTGCCTTTATATGGTCGGGGCCAGAAATACCGATGTCTTTCAAAATGCCAGTGGTTATGGACTTTTTACCGGTGGTCTGGGATTTCAGTATGGCGCCGAACGGCTGGGAATGCTCTCAATTCCGGCCGGAGCCGGCAATAGCAAAAGGCAAATAAAACTTATGCAGGACTTCGGGACTTCTGTCGTTCATGCTATTCCAAGCTACCTGACACGATTATACGAGGTTTTTGAAGAACAGGGTATGGACCCGCGAAAAGATACTGATTTGAGAATTTTTATTATTGGCGCTGAACCACATACCGAAGCGCACCGTCTGCGAATCGAAAAGCTTTTTGGCGTGAAAGCTTATAACTGCTATGGTTTATCAGAGATGTGTGGGCCCGGAGTAGCTTTTGAATGTCCAAACCAAAACGGACTGCATATCTGGGAAGATTCATACATTGTTGAGATCATTAATCCGGATACACTTGAGCCTGTTGAAGAAGGCGAAACAGGAGAACTGGTTTTGACAACACTTGACAGACAGGCAATGCCGCTCATTCGTTACCGCACCAGGGATCTGACTTCCTTTGTCAAAGGTGATTGTCCTTGTGGAAGAACCCACAGAAGAATAGAACGTTTTAAAGGACGTTCGGATGATATGTTCATCATTAAAGGCTGCAATGTCTTCCCCATGCAGGTTGAAAAAGTTATTATGAATATGCCGGAAGTCGGACATGATTATGTAATTAAGCTGGAAACTATTGACGGAACAGATGAAATTATAATAGAAGTTGAATTGAACAGGGAGTGGTTTAGTGATAATTACGCCCAACTTGATAATCTGACAAAAAAAATCATCCGGGAAATCAGAGATGAGATACTGGTTACACCCAGGGTAAAACTTGTTGAACCCGGTTCAATTCCCAAGCCACCCGGGAAGGCAGTAAGGGTTAAAGAATTACGAAATTTATCATAACCGGATTTATAATAAATTTTTGTAACTTTAACAAAAAGTTAAAACATATGACCATAAAACAACTGTCAATATTTATTGAAAACAAGGCCGGCAGGTTATTCCAGGTATTAAATACGCTTGGAGAAGAAGAAATCCGCATAAAGGCTCTTACCATAGCCGATACTTCTGAATACGGCATTTTAAGACTCCTGGTTTCAGATCCTGATAAAGCAGAATCCCTGCTTAAAAACAAAGGATTTTCAGTCAATATAACAGAAGTTATTTCGATTGCCACACCAAATGAAGCAGGTTCATTTGCAAGCGCTCTTAAACTTCTTTATGATGCCGGGGTCAGTATTGAATATATGTATGCCTTTTCTATTGGAGGAAAAGAAGCCATTGTCTTTAAAACTGACAATAAAGATAAAGCGGTTCAGGTTTTTAAGAATAACAGCATGGAAATTATACGGGCACACAGCCTTTTTAGCCTTTGAGTCGATATAAAAATCAATGAAGTAAAACCAAAACGCTATCAAGATGATGAATATAAAATGGTCCTTTTTGCTTTGTTTTTCTTCATAAAATGAATCCATAGGGTTACTATTTCTACTTCACGACAATAAATTCTCAACTCAGTATTTTTCGAAATCTATGTGTTGCAAGGCATCGTTTAACTCTTCATCCCGACATCAAGTATGTCGGGACTGCGGGATTAAACGATACCTTGCGCCT
>CAZVTW010000078.1:0-16462 GCA_964629805.1 uncultured Bacteroidales bacterium
CGATTATTCTTCCGGAACACAAGTTGATGTTTCTGGCTGGACATGGAAAGATGCTGCTCTTTAGTCTAAACTCAGTATAAAAATATATGAAAAGGCTGTCCAAAAAGCATTTGGATGGCCTTTTTTTATTTCCGGATTATCTTTGTTCATAAATCACACCAAAACAGTTAAACAACTATCGGCTTTTATTGTTATTTGTTAAAATGAATCGTAAATAATAATTATAAGCTAATAGAGTGAAAAAAATACAATCACATATTGACACATCCTCCGATGAATTCAAAAAAAATTATGAATATCATCAAAATATTACAAATCAATATCTTGAAACACTTCAAAAAGTCACTGATCAACGCAGCGATGCAGCTTTAAAAAAACATAAATCAAGAGGAAAACTATTGGTACGTGAACGAATCAACCTGCTTATTGATCAATTCACACCCTTTGTTGAACTTTCTCCCCTGGCTGCTTATGAGCAATACCAAAACCAGTTCCCTTCTGCCGGCATAGTGACAGGAATTGGTATGGTCAGTGGCATAGAGACAGTGATTATTGCCAATGATGCAACTGTCAAAGGTGGCACATATATCCGCGAAACAATCAAAAAGCACATTCGCGCACAGGAAATTGCCCTGCAAAATAACCTGCCATGTATCTATCTCGTAGATTCCGGCGGTGTTTTTCTGCCCGAGCAGGCAAATGTTTTCCCTGACAGGTTTGATTTTGGACGCATTTTCTACAACCAGGCACAATTGTCGGCCCGTGGTTTACCTCAAATATCGGTTGTTATGGGATCATGCACTGCCGGAGGCGCTTACGTACCTGCCATGAGCGATGAAACGATTATCGTAAAAAACCAGGGGACCATTTTCATCGGTGGTCCGCCACTTGTTAAGGCTGCTACGGGGGAAGAAGTGTCAGCCGAAGAACTCGGAGGCGCTGTTGTGCATACTGCTGTCTCAGGCGTTGCTGATCATCTTGCAGAGAATGACCAACATGCATTGGATATGTGCAGAGACATTTTTTCCTACATGCAAAAACCTGAACCTAATCCATTCAGTTACAAAAGAACCGAAAATCCGCTGTACGATGCTTCGGAAATAGCCGGTATTTTGCCTGCTGACCCGAAAAAACCAATCAATGCTTATGAAATTATTGCCAGATTGGTTGATGGTTCGCTTTTCCAGGAGTTCAAATCAGATTATGGAAAAACCTTAGTGACCGGTTTTGCTCATATTAAAAATCAAATGACCGGTGTTATTGCTAATAATGGCTTTCTCGATGCAGCAAGCGCAAGGAAAGGCGCTCATTTCGTCGAGAATTGCAACCACAGAAAAATTCCAATCCTGTTTCTGCAGAACATCACCGGCTTTATCGTTGGCAAAACTCATGAACACGGCGGAATTGCGAGGGATGGTGCAAAACTCATTCACGCTGTTGCCAATTCGGTTGTGCCCAAAATAACAATAGTCATCGGTGGTTCATACGGGGCAGGGAATTATGCAATGGCAGGAAGGGCTTATGACCCGAATTTTCTGTTTATGTGGCCTAATGCCAGAATTTCGGTTATGGGCGGAGAGCAGGCGTCAATGGTCTTAGGCGCAGTAGCAGGAAAACAAAAGAATGAAAAAAACTCCGCTTCGCAACTTATAAAACAATTTGAACAGCAAAGTTCTGCTTACTTCAGTACATCAAGGTTATGGGATGACGGAATAGTCACTCCTGCGGATACGCACGATCTGCTCGTGCTTTTATTGTCTCTTGTCAGTAAAACCCCGGTTCCTGAACCAAAATATGGTGTGTTTAGGATGTGAGGAAGACGGAAGAGGGAAGTCCAAAGACGGAAGTCGGAAGTCCGAAGACGGAAGATGGAAGACGGGAGACGGAAGGCTTTTGTGCCGCAGGCTTTCCAGCCCGCAGTATATAGCCAGTACATCCTTTAAAAAACGACATATTTGCCAAAAGGACGGAATAGAGGAGAGAGTAGGAAGAGGAGAAAGATGAAAGGGAGATGTGGAATAATGGATAATTGAAATGTGTATCCAGATTATGTAAAATAACAAATATTTATATAACAATAATTCAACAATGAAAAATTACAAAACAATACAACTCGACATTAAAAACAGGACAGCATACATATGGCTAAACCGCCCTGAGGTCAAAAATGCATTAAATACTGCTATGATTGAAGAACTCACCGATGCATATGAGCAACTATCATCATTAGAAAACAACATATCAGTCATCGTGCTGCAGGGGAATGGCGATGTTTTCTGTGCCGGGGCTGACCTGGAATGGATGAAACTATCAGCACAAATATCTTTTGAGCAAAACTATCACGAAAGTCATTTGCTTGCATTATGCCTCAACAAAATATATCATTCTCCAAAGGTAACCCTTGCTGTCATTCATGGCGCTGCTTTTGGCGGGGGTATTGGATTGGCTGCTGTGTGTGACTATATGTTGGCAGATGAAAAAGCGAAATTTTCTTTCAGTGAAGTACGGCTGGGCCTCATTCCGTCAACAATTATGCCTTATATCCTAAAAAAAACGAACGAAAAAACCACAAAAGAACTCATGTTATCCTCAAAAGTGTTCACAGGACATGATGCTTTTCGGCATGGACTGGCTAATGAGATATTTACTCACGATAACAGGGAAACAAAGGTGTCAGACCTCCTAGGTGAAATACTGAAAGGAGGGCCACAAGCGCTCATGGCATGTAAAAAACTCATACATCAATTATCCGTAGGATATAATAACAATGCAATGATTGAATTAACAGCCAGGAAACTGGCAAAAATCAGGATAACAGATGAAGCAAAAGAAGGAATTTCAGCATTTTTTGAAAAAAGAAAGCCGGATTGGTGAAATTCGCGGAAGAAATAATCCACGAATTACACCCTTTCCGTGGAAGTGATCATCCACGAATGAGAATATAAATATATCCAAATAATTAAAAATTCGTGGACTAATTAGTATCCATCCATAAAGTAAGTGTCTTGGCCGGAAAGTTCAAGGTCGAGGCGGATTAAAAATCATAAACCGCAGTCCCGATAAAATATCGGGATGAGGATTTAGGATTTTTAATTCAACGAAGAGATCGGACTTTATGGACAGACACTAATTAATTCGAGGATAAACTATAAACACATGAAAAACTGGAATAAGATACTCATATCAAACCGTGGCGAGATTGCCGTGCGAATCATCAGGGCAGCAAAAGAGCTTGGTATAAAAACAGTAGCCATATATCATGATGATGAAAAAAATGCACTTTTTAATGAACTTGCAGATGAATCGTACAGTCTTGGAAACGGAAATGTTGCCGGGACATACCTCAATATTGACAAAATACTACATATTGCGAAACTGGCCAGAGTACAGGCCATTCACCCGGGATATGGCTTTTTATCAGAGAATCATCATTTTGCCAAAGCATGCCATGAAGCAGGAATTACCTTTATTGGCCCTTCTCCGGAAACAATCCGTGCAATGGGTAACAAAATTGAATCCAGGCAGATAGCAAGCAAAGCCGGCGTACCAGTCACAAAAAGCATGACAGGAACACCACAGGAAATCATTTCAGACAGCAATCTTAAATTCCCTCTTCTTATTAAAGCAGCAGCAGGCGGAGGTGGAAGAGGCATGCACATTGTCCGACACCAAAGCGAACTGAAACAAAAACTGGAACAGGCGCAACGCGAATCCCTCAATTATTTTGGCAGTGATGAAGTTTATGTCGAACAATACATTGAAAAGGCCAGGCATATCGAAGTACAGGTCATCGGTGATACATTTGGCAACATTGTACATCTCTTTGAACGAGAGTGCAGTCTTCAGCGAAAATTCCAAAAAGTAATAGAAGAAGCTCCTTCACCATCGATTGACGGAAATTTACGTGAAAAAATTGTTGCTGCCGCTGTTAAAATAGCTCAACAAGTACAATATATCAATGCAGGTACAGTGGAATTCATTGTTGACACTGACAATAATTTTTACTTTCTCGAAATGAATACCCGTCTCCAGGTTGAGCATCCTGTCACTGAGGAAATAACCGGGATTGATATTGTAAAAGAACAATTCAGGATAGCTATGGGACATTCAACGGGCTTTACTCAGCAGGAGATAAAAAAATATGGTCACGCCATTGAAGCCAGAATTTGCGCTGAAGCCCCTTTCAATGACTTTCAGACATCCGCCGGAGAAATGGACGTTTATAAACTGCCAAAAGAAAAGGTTCGGATAGACTCAGGATTTTCAACTGCAGGATATGTTCCGCCGCAATTTGATTCGCTCATCAGTAAAGTAACAGCCTATGGTATATCAAGAGAGGAAGCCCGTTTACAGTTGATTCAGGCGCTGCAAAAATATCACATCTCTGGTATTAAGACGAACAAGGAATTTCTCATTCATCTTCTTCAGCAAAAAAACGTCATTGAAAATGATGTTTATACAAAGTTCATAGAACATAATATTATCAAAATACAAGATGACATTCAACAGTCAAAACAACAAATACCCATACAGATTCCGGCTATTGCATTCTCATATTATACGTTTATAAAACAAACCGGCGACATTAAAAACATCTGGGAACAGATTGGCTTTTGGCGTAATACAATGACATACACGTTAAAAATCGATAACAATGAAATTATTGTAAAGATAATAAAATCAGGAGCAGAGTATCAGTATCAGGTCAATGGTGATAATTATTCACCCAAACTTGAGCATGCTGGTGATAATTTTTTTGTTGTTCATCTTCATGGACATAAATATGAAGGTAGCATGAAAGAAAAATCTTCTTATCAGGCATCCATTTTTATCAATGAACATGAATTCAACATTGAGACTGCCAATGTATCTGATTATGAATCAATTTTCGAATCATTGGAAAAACAGGAAATGCCTGAGATTAAAAGCGCTGTAAAATCACCCATATTTGGCAGAGTGATGAAAATTCATGCCAGTAAAAAAGAGAAGGTAAAAAAAGGAGAGTTATTGCTCATTATTGAATCAATGAAAACTGAGAATCATATCACCTCACCGGTAGAAGGTATTATCAAAGAAATATCTGTATCTGAGGGTTCACAGGTGAAACAAAATGATAGTCTCATTGTTTTTGATAATTAGTTCGTAACTCTAAAAAATCTTGATCATAAAATTTTCTTACATACACCAGAGTCAGATAAAATATGAATTGATGTAACATCTGCCAACCATTTGTGGATTCGAATCACCAAAGGGTCGGGCGAAAAAATAAAATTGATATGACTCAGCGCTGATAAAATTTGTTGAATTAAAAATGAATATGTTTCTTTAAAAATATTAGCAATTCTAACACTTATAAACGATGAACATTTATCTCAATGACAAACATCACAAAATCAGGCAAAAGGTAAAAGAATTTGCTGAAAAGGAAATTCATCCGGCTATCAGGGAACTTGATGATAAAGAAGAGTTTTCAATTGAGCTGGTTAAAAAAATGGGTTCACTTGGCCTTTTTGGCATGCATGTGCCGGAACAATACGGCGGAAAAGATGCAGATTATTTGTCTTATATCATTGCCGTGGAGGAACTTGCCCTTGTTGACAGTTCTTTTGCCGCAACGCTGGCAGCTCATAATTCACTTGGAGTCGGGCCTATTCTTGAATTTGGCACAGAAAAACAAAAACAGCAATATTTACCACGTTTATGCGATGGAAATCATCTGTGGGCTTTTGGACTGACAGAAAAAAATGCCGGTTCAGATTCCAGGGGTGTTGAAACAACTGCAAACCCGGAAAACGGACAATGGCATATCAACGGTTCCAAGATGTTTATTACCAACGGCTCTTCTTCAATGACTGCAGGAATCACCATAGAAGCCATAACAGGCATGGACGGTGACAACAAAGAAATTTCAACCATTCTTGTTGAGAGTGGTCTGGAAGGATATACAGCAAATAAACTTCACGGGAAACTCATGTGGAGAGCTGCTGACAATGCAGAAATCTTTTTTAAAAATGTCAAAGTACCCAAAGAAAATCTCCTCGGTGAATTAGGTCAGGGGTCTAAAATCATGCTCAAAACAATTGACTCGGGCCGGCTTTCAATTGCAGCTATCGGACTGGGCCTGGCCCGTGGCGCTTTTGAAATGGCCAGGGATTATGCCAAAAAAAGAACACAGTTTGGCAAGCCAATTGCACATTTTCAGGTCAATGCTTTTAAACTTGCCGATATGGCCATGAAAATTGAAAACGCCAGAAACACCTTGTACCGTGCCTGCTGGCTGAAAAATAACGGGCATCCTTTTGGAACAGAATCAGCTATGGCAAAATTATACAGCTCGGAGATAGCCAGGGAAATAGCAGATGAAGCAGTACAAATTTTCGGCGGGTATGGTTTGTTTAAAGACTACCACATTGAACGGTTCTACAGGGATCAGCGTCTGTTGCAAATTGGTGAGGGAACATCTGAAATACTCAGGCTGGTTATTTCACGAGACATACTAAAATAGACTAAATATGGCAGACAGAAAATACGAACATATCTCACTTGCATTTAAATCGCAAACGGTTGCAAATGAGCATGATGACAGGTTTTATTACGAACCTTTCCTGAAATCTCATCCTCACGGGGATTCTAAACCGTTTCAGTTTGTTGGCAAAACAATGAAATCACCTATATGGGTTTCAAGTATGACCGGTGGAACGGAACTGGCAAATAAAATTAATACCAACATTGCCCGTGCCTGCAAAGAATTTGGACTGGGAATGGGGCTGGGTTCCTGCCGAAAATTACTGAAAAGTGACGAGTTTTTTGATGATTTTAACATGCGCGATGTCATTGGCGATGAATATCCCTTTTATGCTAACTTAGGTATTGCACAAGTGGAATTACTTCTTGCCAAAAAACAGACTGGCCTGATAGATATCCTTATTGACAGGCTGCGTGCCGATGGTCTTTTTATTCATGTCAATCCCCTGCAGGAGTGGTTTCAACCCGAGGGAAACAGGATTAACAGACCGCCCTTAGACACCATCGAAGAGCTGCTGTCAATGAAACAGTATCCCATTATTGTCAAAGAAGTTGGCCAGGGCATTGGATATGAAAGTCTTAAAAGACTTCTCAAACTCCCCGTCAGCGCTGTAGAATTTGCTGCATATGGCGGAACAAATTTTTCCATGGTAGAGCTTTACAGAAATGACCTTAAAATGCAGGAGATTTTCAAGCCTTTTGCATATGTCGGACATAATGCCTATGATATGGTCAATATGGTGAATACCATTATCGAAGAAGAAAACGATATACAGTGTAATCAGCTTATCATCTCCGGAGGACTTAAAAATTACCTTGACGGATACTATCTCATCAATAAATCAAAGCTTCCGGCTGTTTATGGCCAGGCTTCCGCTGTTCTGCGACATGCAAAAAACAGCTATGAAGAATTAAAAGAATTTATTGAGAGCCAGGTAACAGGATACAGACTTGCAGAAACATATTTACGCGTAAAATAAAACTTTCCTGCTATGATACGTGGATTTTCAAAACTTTCAACAGACGAAAAAATTAACCTCATTGCACAACAATCGGGCAATCCGTCCGGGGTAAAAAAATTACTCAGGTCTTTTCATCACAACGATTCAGATTTGCAATCTTTGTTTGAGCAAATAAGTGAAAACACCATTTCAAATTTTTATCTGCCGTACAATGTAGCGCCAAATTTTGTCATTAATGGCAATTCTTACATTATACCAATGGTGACAGAAGAAAGTTCGGTTGTTGCAGCATCCTCCAAAAGTGCAAAATTCTGGGCTTCAAACGGCGGTTTTCGCACAAACATCATATCAACCATAAAAAAAGGTCAGGTACATATGCTATGGCATGAAAATAAAAATATACTTGCAGATATCTTCCCAAAGTTAAAAAGTTATATTTTGGAAAACACACGGGATGTCACTGAGCAAATGAAAAAACGGGGAGGTGGAATACAAGATATTAAACTGATTGATAAAACAGGTGATTTAGAACGCTACTACCAGCTTGATGTCTCTTTTGAGACAGTTGATGCTATGGGCGCTAATTTTATTAATACTGTTCTTGAAAAAATTGCAACTCTTTTTCAGGCCAGTCTCAAAACTTACGTTAACATCCCTGAAACAGGGTATGAAATTATTATGTCTATCCTTTCAAATTATACTCCGGAATGTTTGGTTGAATGTTCAGTAGAGTGCAGTATTGAATCTTTTTCAAAATTCAGCCCTCACCAAAACCCAACAAAATTTGCCAGGAAATTTGAGGCGGCTGCTAACATTGCAAAAACCGACATTTCAAGAGCCACAACTCATAACAAAGGGATTTACAACGGGATAGACGCTGTAGCCCTGGCCACCGGAAATGACTGGCGCGCCATTGAAGCTGCCGGCCACGCATATGCTGCCAGGGATGGTCAGTACAGGGCGCTTACAGATATTTCTCTTTCGGAAAACATATTCAGGTACACACTTACTGTGCCTCTTGCCATTGGGACGGTTGGCGGATTGACAAATATTCATCCGTTGGCAAAATTTTCACTGGAATTGTTAAAAAATCCCGGAGCAAAAAAACTCATGGCTGTTATGGCTTCAGCAGGAATGGCGAATAACTTTGCGGCTGTTGCTTCTCTGGTGACATCAGGCATACAAAAAGGTCACATGAAACTTCACCTGACCAATATTCTCAAGCAATTACATACTGATGCAAAACAAACTCAACAGGCAATGGAATATTTTAAAGATAAAACAGTATCCTTTTCTGCTGTGAAACATTTTCTGTCAGAGCAACAGGATAATACTTTTGTTGAATGAGGATGTGCTGAGTATTATTAAAAATTTTTCATAAGTATTTTACAAAGAGATACTTTATTCCCAAATTTTTATTATGTATGAAACAATGGTCAAAAGACATTCATATTATTCAAACGGAAAATTACTCTTAACAGGAGAATACCTGGTACTCAAAGGCGCCCTGGCATTTGCCCTGCCTCTCAAGTACGGACAGTTGATGGAAATCAACGAAACTGTCAATGCATCAATGAAAGGTATCACCTGGAACAGTTTTGTCAACCAAAAACTCTGGTTTTCCGGTATCTTTGATCCTGAAAATTTTCACATTATCAGGTCAAGTGATGCAAAAATTGCTGTTAAACTTCAAAATATACTTCAAAAAGCGAAAGTCTTAAACCCTGACTTTTACGACAGCAACATGAGCTACTCCATCAATATTAAATCAAATTTCAAGATTGAATGGGGATTCGGCAGCAGCAGCACCCTTTTATCAAATGTTGCATTCTGGGCCGGCATTGATCCTTTCGAACTTAACAGACTGGTTTCAAGCGGTTCAGGATACGATATTGCTTCGGCACGATCAAATTCGGCAATCTTCTATCAATTGACTGAAAAGGACCAACATATTGAGAAGATCCAATTTTCACCTGCTTTTTCAGGCAACATCTATTTTATTTACCTTGATGTGAAACAATCCACTGAGGATAGTATTGAGGATTTTAATCAAAACACCTCTGTATCGCAGGATGATATCATAAAAATATCAAATATTTCGCAACACACAGCACATAGCAGAACAATTGATGAATTTGCCGGATACATCAATGAGCACGAAGAATTGATGTCACAAATTCTCAACAAACAAAAAGTGAAAGAAAAATATTTCCGGGATTTTCAGGGCGCCATCAAATCGCTCGGCGCCTGGGGTGGTGATTTTGTCATGGCTGTGAGTGAATTGCCGGAGAAAGATATCATAAACTATTTTAAAGAAAAAGGATTCTCAACCATATTACATTTTGATGATATTGTCATCAAATAAACTCAGCTTCAACATGGAAAAAGAACAAACAATGAATGAAGTGAGTTGGCAAAGCCCTTCAAACATAGCCTTTATCAAGTATTGGGGAAAATATGACAACCAGATACCGGCAAATCCCTCTTTCAGCATGACACTGAACAAGGCTGTAACAGAAACCTCAATACGATTCAAAACAACAAAAAATGTATCCGTACCGGAAATGACTTTTCTGTTTGAAGGCAAAGAAAACAAAACATTTGAATCACGCATCCAAAAATATTTATTTCAGTTACAGGAGCATTTTCACTTCCTGCAAAAGACAAACCTGCATATCAGAAGCAAAAACAGCTTCCCGCACTCTGCCGGCATCGCTTCTTCCGCTTCGTCCATGAGCGCGTTTGCTCTGTGTCTGTGCAGTATTGAGGCGTTTCTTTCAGGAAAAGCATCTCATGGTAATGATTTTTTTTCCAGGGCTTCTCAAATCGCCAGGCTGGGTTCAGGAAGCGCCTGCAGGTCCGTTTTCGGGGGGTATGTCACATGGGGAACACATCAAAATTACCAACGGTTAAGCAATGAATTTGCCAGTCCGGTAAGCCATAATGATATTCATCCCGTTTTCCGAAACATGAGGGATTCCATACTGGTCGTCCGGTCTTCTAAAAAGGAGGTCTCAAGCAGCAGCGGACATCAACTCATGCAATTAAATCCTTATGCTGCAACAAGATTTGAAAATGCGAATAAAAATTTCGAAGAATTGTTCAGAAGCATGAAAACCGGTGATTTTCAACAATTCGCCGAAATTCTTGAATATGAAGCCTTGTCTCTGCATGCAATGATGATGACCTCTAAGCCAGGGTACATCCTTTTGGAACCGGTATCGCTCAAAATTATTGAACAAATCAGGGATATCCGATCAAATGAAGGCTTACCGGTTACTTTCACCATTGATGCCGGCCCGAATATTCATATCATTTATCCTGAAAATGAGAAAGAACGGATACAATCGTTTATCCGTAATAGTCTTATACGTTTTTGCGAAAAAGAAACATGGATTGATGATACGATTGGTAATGGTCCAAAAAAACTCAGGTAAACAAACTGTTGGTTATGAAAAAATTTCCGGCAAAAATATTGCTGTTCGGAGAATATGCTGTCCTGAGAGGAGGAATGGCGCTTGCTATTCCATTTAAAAAGTTTAGTGGCGAACTACATGTAGAAAAATCACTTATTAATTCCTCCTCGAATATTGAACTCAAAAAATATTACGTCTGGTTAAAAAACACCCCTAATGTATATGATTTTGATTTACATGCTTTTGAAAAAGATATTGAAAACGGATTACATTTTAAATCTAATATTCCCGAACAATCAGGACTTGGAAGTTCCGGTGCATTAGTGGCAGCTCTTGTTGACAGATATTTGTACCGAAGAAAAACATATTTATCAAAAAAGCCCGACAGATATAGGATTTCGACGCTGAGAAAGTTATTTTCAAAGCTCGAAAATTATTTCCATGGTTCTTCTTCCGGTTTTGATCCGCTTGTTTCATATATTGGAAAACCTCTTTTCATGCGAACAGAAACGAACATTACAATTTTTGAATCCAAAAAATTGCCTCTTTTGCAAGAATTAAACATATCTCTCATGGATACTGGTGTGCCGGGAGGAACTGGTTCATTGGTACAAACGTTTCTTGATAATCTGAAAAATCCATCATATCAAAAACTCGTACGCAATATTTTCCTTCCTGCAAGCGACAACTGCATAAAATCCTTTCTTGAAGGAGACTATGCGTCATTTTTTTTCAATTTGCAAATACTTGCAGATTTTGAAATAAATCACATGGCCACAATGTTTCCGGCAGCAGTACAGGAAGATGTTAAAAGAAAACAACAGACAGGAAACCAGATCATTAAACTGTGTGGTTCAGGTGGTGGAGGTTTTTTGTTGGTTTTTTCAAAGGAGAAAGCCAACAGTTCAGGATTACAAATTTCATGAACACGGTAAATTCGAAAAATAAGATGCAATGATTCATACTCCCGCATTTAATTATAAAAAGCAATATGAAATAGTCATGGCCAAACCGCCAAAGGAACGTTTTATGCAAAGTCAGCACATGACGGAACGAATACACAAAATGGCAGGGAAAAGGATAGAACGCGAACACTCTGAATACAGTCAAACCAAACAAATATGCGCTTAAAAAAATGTTTATTAGTGACAATCGCCCGGACGGCTATCTGGTTTCAAACGAAAACGGTACGCTTTTCAGACCATCTCATCAAATACAGGGGCATTGGTTTTCCTTTTAGCTTTTGAACTTATATACTGAAAAGACATGATTTGATAAGAAAAATCATGTTTGATAATTCAAAATAATATTTTCCGGGGAAGTAAAAAAAAGTTAAATTTATGGGGAAGTTTTTGAACTTAAAAATCATGATGTTCTCTATTTTCTTTTTTATGTAAAGATCAACTCAAGGGTATTTCCAATGATAAAAAAAATTATTAAACGTTTCTTTGGAATTTTGTTCCTGCTCATCTTTATCATTCTGCTTTCATTGGGCGTTTATGCATGGCTCTCTTTTGACAGTTTTTTCAGGACAACCCTGAAGACAGCTTTTAATACGGCAACAAAAGGAAAATACAAGATTGATTTTAAAGATTATACTCTTGGTTTCCAGGACGGCTATTTATTATTTGACAGTCTGTATATCAGGTCAGGGGACAAAAAAAATAAAAGGAATAATGACAGAGAACTGTTAAATATTTTCATTCAGGAATTGAATTTCACAAATATCAACTGGACGGATATTTACAATACAAAAACCCTTGAAATCGGTTATATCGAATTTATCAATCCTGATATTGAAATTGAAATGTCAGGCAGTCCGGATAAGACAAATCGAAAACCCGGGAAAAGCAAGACCGTGAGATTTCTTAAACAGGTCATCATAAAGGAAATAAAATTTCGGAAAGGCCGGATAGATATGAATCTAAAAAAGACCGGCATTCAGGCCAATTGTTCCGGGATACAAACTTTAGTCTCCGGGGTGAACCTGGATTTAAAGAAAGGAATAAAAACATACCGCGTATTTGATGATTTCAAATTCCAACTTGACAGTCTTTTCATTGATCTTCAAAAAGCAGAACATAAACTGACGATTTCAACCTGTGCTTATTCATATTCAGATTCTTCTTTTACATGCCAGGACTTGCTTTTTCGCCCTGTTTCAGATAAAATGCAATTTCACCAAAACCTTACCTGGCAAAAAGACTGGACTTCTTTCTATTCTGAATTCACAACAATTAAAGGATTCAATCCGTTTTCCCCGGGAGACAGCCAGACCCTACATATCAATTCCATGGTCATGGATGAATTTGAACTGGATATTTACAAAGATAAACGTGTTCCCAGGAAATGGAAAAAGAAAAAAATGCCGCAGGAACTTATCCGCCAGGTTGGTATCCCGTTTTTTGTTGATACCATAAACTGCAGAAATGGATTCATTGTCTATGAGGAATTTCCGGAAGACGGAGTAAAATCAGGACAAATACACATTACCGACACCGAAATTCAAATTTATAATGTTACGAACCAAAAAAAATATGATTTGATTACGGCTCAGTTCAACGGAAGATTAAATGGCCGGGGATTTATTGATGTTAACTTTAACATACCTGTGTGGGATAAACAGATGCAACATTCATTTTCAGGTTCGTTGTCTGCAATGTATATGAATTCACTGAATAATTTCCTGGAAAACACCGAGTATATAAAAATTAACAGGGGACGAATCCGGAAAGCAACATTCAATGTTTGGGCAAACCAAAGCCACGCATCCGGTGAATTGACTGTTCAATACGATAATCTTAACATTTCCTTGTTGCGTCATCCTATGGACAAGAAGAAATCTGATCAGAAAAAAACACTTTCTTTTTTGGCGAATACCATTATTAAAAAAGATAATCCATCAGGGAACAGACCTGTCAGGTCAGGGGAGATATCTTATAGCCGTGATTATTCAAGATCGTTTGTCAATTTCTGGCTAAAAAGCATCCTTTCAGGTGTAAAAGAGAATATGACACCGGAAAAACTCAACACGAAACCGAAATCAACCTTCGAGAAGATAAAGGAAAAATTCAGATTTGGCAGGAAGAAGAATAAGTAGCCTGATAACATTAACTTAACATTAAGCCATCTGCAGTGCAATCCCGCCTATATTTAATCAACTCTCAACCAATACGTTGCAAAACACACAGAAAAATCATCCAGGACTTGCTTGCCTTAACGTTAATTTTTTGTTAACTTTGTGTTAAATATAACTTAATTTCAGGCAACTTTGAAGGTGTTCTCAACGTTTAATGTAATAAAGATAAGGTAATAATAATCTATAAAAATATAAGCTATGAAAACTGTAATACTAAATATAACACTCATTTTTATTTTTACCATGGGTTTTGCACAAGTTCAACAACACGGAGAGGAACTATTATTTGCAGACGCAGACGTACCCTATTCCGGCGAATATACTTCATATTATGAAAACGGAAACAAAAAAATTGTGACTCATTTTGATGAGGGCAAGGTTGACGGCGAATATATGAAGTTTTCTGAAAATGGGAATTTAATGGAACTCCGTTCTTACAAAAACGGAGAATTTCACGGGAAATGGATTACGTATAATGCACAGGGTCAAAAAATTGCAGAAGCAGGATATTTAAATAATAAAAAGCATGGGAAATGGACTATCCGGGACGAAAACGGCACCAAGAGGTACGAGATGTATTATGATAATGGTAAGAGGGTTAAAACGTGGAAAAAATGGAATGAAGACGGCGAACTCATCAAAGAAATGAAGTACTAACTTCTGATAAAGTAACAAGAAGATTGCTCTTAAAAAACCCCTGACTCCAACCAGGGGTTTTTTATGTATGGCACCCGATTTTCTACCACTATTTTCTTGGGAGAAGTTTGATATGTAAGTCGCGGTTGCGATCCTTTTTTATTTTGACATCTTCTAAAAGGACTTTTTCATAAGACACATAATAGACTTTGATGTCATAAATGCCATCGGGTATGTTTTGGATATTAAATGTTCCGTCAAAATCGGAATATACTTTTTCACCTGTTTCAATAAATTCTATCAGTACACCGGTTAATTCCTCACCAGAGTGAATGTCAGTAACTTTTCCCTGCACTGAATTGGTTTTATCCCCTTTTTTCCCAATCATGGATGCATCGGAGGGAAAAGAGAGGCAAAATAAGATAACAATAACAAAAATATAACGCATAATTAATCTTTTTTGCAAATAACATGTTTTTATACGCCTTTTATGTTAAATTAACATTAATTTAATCTTAAAATATTTTTAAGCTGACTGTAATGTAAAAGTGAAAGACGTTCCTCTGTCAACTTTACTTGACACCTTGATGGTTTGGCTATGCCCTTCAATAATGTGTTTCACAATAGATAATCCCAGACCGGTGCCACCTTGTTCTCTTGACCGACTTTTATCTACCCGGTAAAACCGCTCGAAAACCCTTTTAATGTGTTCCTGGGGTATCCCTATTCCAGTATCCTGGACTTCAACATACACTTTATCTCCTTTTTTAAAGACATTGATTTTTGTCCTGCCTCCTGACCTGCCATATTTTATAGAATTAACGATCAGGTTTGTTACAACCTGTGCAATCTTTTTCTTATCAGCATAAACCATGATCTTTTTTGTTCCGTCAACGTACAATTTGAGTTTTATCTTACTTTTTCGTGCCATAAAATCATGCATATCAACAAGTTCATCTAACATTTCAACAATGTCAAACATCTCAAAATTCAGTTTTAATTCCCCGGATTCAAGTTTACTGATAGTTTCAAGGTCTTGTACAATAGAAATAAGTCTGTTAATATTTTTTTCAGATTGTTCAAGATATTTATTATTAATTTCAGGGTCCTCCAAACCTCCATCAAGTAATGTAAGTATGTATCCTTGTATATTGAATATTGGTGTTTTAAGCTCATGAGAGACATTTCCAAGAAATTCTTTCCTGTATTTTTCATTGGCCCGAAGCTGAAGTATTTCTTTTGCACGGTCTTGTGCCCAGTCAATGACTTCTTTCTGGACCTGTTCGATGATATCTTTATCCTCAATATTACGGTAGAGTTCTTCTTTGGGTATTTTTATACTATTGATAGTTTCATATATTGGCTTGATTTTATTTGCCAGATAGTTATTGAGAATATAGTATACAGGCACATAACTTAATATAAAAATTGCTAACATTGAAAATAAGAAAAACGGGAAGCGCTGATCAATTTTCATATAAAAATTGATAAAAATAAACACACCTGAAATGAATGCTACCCAAATAGAAATATATGTTGCAAAACCCTTAGGAGTAGTACTTTGTGTCGTATTTATTGCCATAATCGCACGTTTTAACAGGATTACAAAATAGTCGCAAAATTAGTATTTAGTCCTGTCTATTAAAAATGTTATGGTGATATAAATTCAAATTTTTTTAACTGCCTATCCCCTTCGGTCAAGTAAAATTAGTAAATTTATTAGGCAATTCTCTATATATCAAGATATAGCAACAATTATATTGTTCTTAGCCGAGAGTTGTCGT
>CAZVTW010000079.1:0-16407 GCA_964629805.1 uncultured Bacteroidales bacterium
TAAACCTAAGTAAAGCGCTTTTTCACTTCGTTCAAACCGCTCAACTTAGGTTAAAGCTGAATGGGTGAATGGAGTAGGGGAGAGGAGGAGAATGGGAGAAGGGGAGAAGGGGAAAGATAAAAGCTGAAAGGTTGAAAGGAGTACGGGAGAGAAAAATGGGAAGAGAAAGCTTTATTGCGTTGGTTTTTAATCCTAATCCGGAAAATCCTTCATACAAATAATAAAAAGTGGGCAATAAAGATGCTATAAGGAGTGGGCTCATAACACAAAACTTCCTGTTAAAACTCAACAGGTGCATTAATAACAGTAAAATATGATGACATGGAGAAAAAAAATATACTGATCATAGATGATGATCCCTACATTTGCAAGCTGCTCGAGAATTTCCTGGAGCGTAAAGGATATTCAACACTCGTGGCTGTCAATGTCAAATCTGCCATTCAGACACTCAAATCAAAGGATGTTGACTTTGTTTTATGCGATTTCCGCCTGCCTGACGGAGATGGGTTGAAAGTTCTGAACTACATCCGGAAAAACTTTACCAACCTGCCTGTTATTATCATGACAGCATATGCAGATATCCGCCAGGCTGTAAAACTTATCAAAGCAGGCGCTTTTGATTATATCACAAAGCCTGTTTACCCTGACGAAATCACAAAATTGATTGAAAAGGGTATGGCAAAATCAGGGCAGAACGAAGTACAGCTCAATTTTGAAAAGAACTTTATTGCCGGAGAAAGCGAACAGATAAAACAGGTGCTGGAACAGGTCAGAATGGTAGCGCCTACCAATATGACAGTTTTACTGGAAGGTGAAACAGGTTCAGGCAAAGAATATATTGCCAGGGCAATACATCACAACAGCAGAAGGAGAAACAACAAATTTATTGCCATTGACTGCGGCGCTATTCCAAAAGAGTTGGCAAACAGTGAATTGTTCGGGCATGTAAAAGGCGCATTTACAGGGGCGCTGAATGATAAAAAGGGGTATTTTGAGATTGCCAACAAAGGCACCATCTTCCTTGACGAAATCGGGAATTTATCCATTGAGAATCAAATAAAACTCTTAAGGGTAATCCAGGAAAGAGTTATTAACAAGGTTGGGGAAAACAAAGACATTGTTATCGATGTGAGGATTATTGTCGCAACCAACGAAGAACTGAAAGAAGAAGTTGAAAAAGGTAATTTCAGGGAAGACCTTTTTCACAGGGTGAATGAATTTAAAATCAGGATTCCGCCTTTACGTGAGAGGCCGGATGATATTTTGGCATTTGCTAATTTTTTCCTGAAGAAATCGAATGAAGAGCTGGAGAGAAACATCACAGGATTTGATGACCAGGTTATGAAAGCCTTTTATCAATATCCCTGGTATGGCAACATCAGGGAATTGCGCAATGTTATAAAAAGAAGCGTTTTACTGTCAAGAGATAATATAGTCACAGTTGATACCTTACCAGGAGAGATAACAGAACACGAAAAACAGGATAAAGAACCGGTCTCTCATTTTCCATCTACACCTGTACATGACCCGACAGACCTGAAAGCAGCTTCGTCCGAGGCAGAGAAAACAGCCATTATCAAAGCTCTTGAAGAAACCGGCAACAACAAGTCCAGGGCAGCCCAATTGCTTAATATTGACCGGAAAACCCTGTACAATAAACTAAGACAATTTAATCTGGAAAGTTAGAAACAAACAACCAGCAGTATAAAAAAGTCTTTTACAAATGATGCCGGTGTTTGGCAACCATATCATAGACAGCATCTCTTAACCTCCGTGGTATGATTTTTAGCCAATATAATAGCGGATATACACCTCCAAGATGTTTACTGATCCTCAAAAAAGCGCCGGACTTGAGATATACATTTTCTCCATGGATTAAAACAACAGATTCGCTATAATCACGGGGAAGATGATATTTCCTCAGCAATGCTTTCCCTTCGTCAGAATATAATGACAAGAACCGGAAATATTCTTCCCCGCCTTTGCGGATGATGAAATTCACGCTTTTATTACATAAAGCACACTCATCATCCACCAGAACAATATCTTTTTCTTTGGACTCCATCTCATTAGCCGTTCCTATAAAGCATCAACTTTGGCAGCCATGATAAAATCATTTTCTGATAAACCGCCAATGGCATGTGTCTGAAATTCTATCTCAACACCTGAATACTGTATGCAGATATCCGGATGGTGATTTTCTTCCTCTGCCAAATCAGCAACTTTGTTAACAAAAGCCATCCCCTTTTTGAAATTTTCAAAAGGAAATTCCTTTCTCAGTTTTTTATTTTCAAGAACACGCCACCCAACAGGCAATTGTTTTGCATACTTCAATATTTCCTTATTTTCTAATGGTTTTGTCCCGCCTTCGCACGGAACACATTTTTTTTCTTTTAAATCTTTCATATGAAATCAGGTTTTTAGTATATTATTGAATTCTTTATAATTAAAATTCTATGCCAGTTCAACTCAAATGATAAGTCAAACTGTAAATGATTAATTTAACATACTGTTCTTGTTATCAGAAGATTTTCAGGGCTTTCCGCTATTCTGGCGGAAAATTCGCAAATAAAACATATTATTGAAGCATTTTCCACAAACAAAACTTCATGAAAACGCTCTTAGATGTTCAAATCAAAATATATACGTCTTTTATCAACGACCATGTGGAATATTTCTACAAAATAGCGTAATTATTCCCCAATTTTAATCCCTGAATTGAACAGCGAAAATAATTTTTTCACAGGGTTTGGCAAGATGTTGAATAAAATGCATAAGAACTCAGGGTTGTGTTGGACATAATAAAATGTATATAAATCAATAAAATATAATTCATGAAGCTATTCATTTTGGATTCAGATATTCATTAAAAAGATGATCTTTATTGCATGTAAATTATGAAAAGCGGTGTATTTATAAAAACAATCATGATAACCATCAGCACATTGATTATTTGGCATATAAATGGAATATATATAAAAAAGGTTGATGTCGGTTAATAATGAACAGATTCCGATCCGCCGGTTGGCAGAAAGAATCTGTTCTTAGGTTAAATGATTATCCGTACAGCAGCGATAAAAAAATAACATGCATAAAAGCAAAATCATTCTGAATTCAATAAAAAAATTTGAAGAGTTTGACAGAAAAATAAGGTCAATTAAAAATAAGGGTAACAGGACAAATAGTCCGGAAATAAGAAAACAAAATACATCGCTTATTTTTCACCTGGAAGAGTTACGTGACAAAATGCAAAAACAATATATGAGCTTACTGGATGTTGACAACCAAAAAATACGTGAAATATCGAAGTACAAAAAAAATATGGAGCATATAGCAGAAACATTTAATGCAGCTTATTCTGTTGCGGGTTCAATGCTTTCACGTGAACAAAAGTAAAGGACATGAATACTCAGCAAATACAACAAATAATACATAATGAGGCGCTTCCTGATTCCTGTAAGCATGCAGACTATCTTGAAACAGACCGCTCCTGGATTATCAGGTCAGACCACCTGTTTTTCAAGATCAGGAAGCCGGTGCAATGTAATGGCACAGACCAAAGCAACATTGAAAACAGGAAAAATATATGCCGGAAAGAACTAACCCTCAATGAAATACTGGGCAAAAAAATATACAAAGATGTAATTCCAATAAAAAAAATTTACAAAAGAAAACAAGGTATAGAAAGTAACCGGATAGAGGTTATAGATTATGCCCTGAAAATGAAACGTCCGGACAACACAAAGAATTTACTCTTACATCTCAAAAAAGGTACAGTAAAAAAATCACAGATTAAAGAATTGGCTCTGCTGATAGCCGCTTTCCATAATAAAACAAATGTTGTTAAAAACAAATTTGATATTGATCATTTCCGGGAAAATATGGAGGAAACCAAACGTTGTAGATTGTTTGTGAAAGAGTTACTCAGCCATGAATACAGCACATTCATTTCCGAGAGCATAAAAACATCGAATCATATACTGAAACAATATTATAGCTTCATATATGAACGGGCTGTCAGGGGATATATCCGCGACGGGCATGGAAATTTAAGCGCTGATAATATCTTTCTTGATGATCCGTCATATGTGATAAACAGGGAAATTGATGATGAAAATAAGAGAAAAAATGACATACTATTCGATTTAGCCAGGTTGGGCGTTGACCTGGATTACTTTAATTTTGAAACTTATGATGATATATTGTTCTCAAAACATGCAAAAAAAACGAATTCAAAAAATGATGTTGACACGAAAATATTGTACACCTATTTCAAATTATATCATACAAGTCTACTTATTATGAATCTTGTTGATAACACCACCATGTTCAAATTTAGCGAACAACTTAAACGACATTTAACCGGGTATTTTGGATTGGTTTATAATTATCTGGACTTCCTGAAAAAAAATGCATCATTGTATAAATAATTTTATGAATAAAAAAATTCAACACCCACATACATTATCCACAAAAGAGGTTTTTAAGGAATTTAAAACACACGAAGACGGGCTGTCTGACGACCAGGCAGTGGCCAGGCTGCAGGAATATGGCCGAAACATCATAGAGCAAAAAAAGCAAAAAAGTCTGTTCAGATTGTTTATTGATCAGGTCAACAATCCTGTCATTTACCTTTTGTGTGGCGCAGTAGCCGTTTCATTTATCTTTGGCGATATTCCCGAGGCAGTGGCCATAATTGTGGTCATTATTCTAAACACAATGATCGGTTTCTGGATGGAATACCAGGCCCGTAATTCGGTCAATGCTCTGAAAAAGCTTGACAAGCTAAAGGCTCATGTAAAACGTCATGACCAAATCAGTGAGATTGATGCTGAAAACCTTGTCCCGGGCGATCTTATCTTCATCGAAGCCGGGGATATTGTTCCTGCTGATGCCAGGGTCGTTTTCTCTTCTGAACTGGGCGCTGACGAATCACCATTGACCGGTGAATCCCTGCCTGTTAATAAAAATACTGAAAAAGTAAAAAATAATGCTCCCCTGGGGGATCGCCGAAATATGTTATTTAAAGGAACAGCTGTCACCAGCGGGAAAGGACAGGCTATTGTCACTGCAACGGGTCAGTATACTGAAATAGGGTCAATATCTGAGATGGTGACCGGTGAGGATAAAGATGAAATACCGCTCAATGTCAAGCTTAGAAAATTATCCGGAAAACTCATCCGGGCAACTGTTGGTCTGGCAGCCATCTTTTTTGTTATCGGGTGGTTCACCGGTAAAGAGATATACCTGTTGCTCCAGACTGCCATAGCCTGGACAGTAGCTGCTATCCCCGAAGGTTTGCCAATTGTGGCAAGTATAGCCCTGGCCAGGGGCATGTTAAGGCTTGCCAGAAGAAATGTAATTGTTAAAAAACTCGCTGCAGTTGAAACACTTGGTGAAACAACTGTTATTTTTACAGATAAAACAGGTACGCTGACTGAAAATAAACTGACTGTTGATTCTTTTCAATATCCTGGTAAAGTAATTGATAGTCAAAAGCTCTACGGGAAAAATCCTGACCGTGAATTGGTAAAAAATGTAAAAAAAGACAACCATTTCAGGCAAATTATGAATGTTTCTGTTTTTTGTAATGATGCCAGGAAAGTTGACGGGGACAAAGCAAAAGGAGACCCCCTGGATATCAGCCTGCTCGGTTTTATTAACGAATATGATCATGAACTTGTTGATGAATTGCTCAAAAATGAACGTATCCATGAGGATCCTTTCGACTCCGAATCAAAATTTATGGGAACTATCCATGAGCTTGAGGATGAATTGTATATGTCCTGCAAAGGAGCTGCACAGACAGTTCTGTCACGCGCTGATTATTATTTTGATGATGGCAAAAAACAGGAAATAACTCATGATTTTAAGCAGAAATGGCTTGAAAGGAATGAAGAACTCTCTGCCAAAGGGTTAAAAGTCATTGCCTGTTCATACAGGACAGTGAATAAAAATCAAAAAGAGCAATTATTAGACAAGGATGACTTTATTGACCACATGATATTTCTCGGTTTTATAAGCTTTGTTGACCCTGCCAGAAAAGATATCAGTTCATCCATAGAAAAATGTCACCGTGCCGGTATTCAAGTGATTATGGTAACAGGTGATCATGTGGGAACAGCTCAAAATATTGCCGAACAGGTACATCTGCAAAAGCCGGGTGAAACCAAGGCTATGGAAGGCACAGAAATACAAAGCAGGCCTGAAGAAGTATACACTTCGAACCTGTTTGCCCGTGTTGATCCGCGACAGAAACATGAAATAGTCGACCACTTTAAGGAAAAAGGTGAAATTACTGCCATGACAGGCGATGGTGTGAATGATGCACCGGCGCTGAAAAAAGCGGATATCGGTATTGCAATGGGTAAAAGAGGTACGCAACTGGCTCAGGAAGTGGCAGATATGGTTCTCAAAGATGATTCGTTCCCCTCGATTGTCGAAGCAATACAGGAAGGACGTATCATTTTTGGTAATATCAGGAAATTTATCATGTATCAGCTCTCCTATCACCTCGCTGAGATTATCATTATCGCCGGCATTAGCTTCTCGCTTTTTAACATCCCGTTGCTGCCCCTTCAGCTACTGTTTCTGAATTTACTTTCCGACGTATTTCCGGCCCTGGCGCTGGGATTAGGAAAAGGCGACGAAACTATCATGCAGCAAAAGCCAAAAGACCCTGCCGAACCAATCATAAACAGACGAAACTGGATAACAATGGGTGTTTACGGCAGTATCATGGCTATTGTCATATCCGGCGCTTATCTGCTTTCATTGTTTTATTTTGACCAATCAAAAGAAACAGCAAACACGATCGCATTTTTCAGCCTGGCCTTCTCACAATTGTTACATGTTTTTGATATGCGTGAAGCAAAAGAACATGTTTTTGTAAACCAGGTTGTTAAAAACAGGTACGTCTGGTATGCTATTCTCTTTTGTTTAGTTGCGTTGTTTACTGCGTATTTTGTACCAATACTTCACAACACACTTTCATTTGAATATCTCAAAACTGTAGACTGGCTTTTGGTAGCAGGGGCAACTGTGTCAACAATAGGACTTATACAGATTGTCAAGCAGATTTTTAGATTGTAAGGTATGCTGCCTGATCATCGAACTTTCTCTAAAAACTCAATATGTGCCTGCATGGTGTTCTCTCCTGTGTATTCATACAATTCCCATTCTTCATATGCCTTAATGCTGTCACCGGGCTGAATTGTTTTATAAGGACTGTGATATTCGAGTTCGAGTAAATTTTCGACAGGATCGGTGGTAATATGATTGTAAATCTCAACAAGCGCCTGGTCAGGATGAATTTCTTCATGGTTGTGTTTTTCAAAGCGGATAACAAGAAGCTGACCTTTATCAAATGCCGCAATGAAAGGAGCATCAGGATAAATGAAGGCTTTGGCCGTCCGTTGTTGTTTTCTGTTACCGGGTTCCTGTGGGATAAAAGTAAAATATTCATTTATAATTTCATATCGCATGGTATCTTGTATCGCGGTAATGTTGGCGTTGATTTTTGAAAGTGAATTTGCATTCACAGGCACATAAAACCTGGCTCTGCCATCAAGCCGTGTGTTGAACCACAAATCCCACTTAATAGGTGTTTCCCTGATATTAACACCTGTTGCCTCAAACCTGACAGTGTTTTTACCTGTTATACTGACCTCTTTGCGGATCTCAAGCCCGGATATTTTACTTTCAGGACTGGTCATGACGATGACATTTTGTTTATGCATGTTTATGGTGTAATCACCATATATCAGGTAGGGATCAGGAGGCCAGACAGCTGCTTCCCTTCTCCTCTCCTTATTAAGGTTTTGCTGAACCCACCAGTCTTTCTGAGGACCCGGCCAGATAATATGACCGTTATATGCTTTGAATTCTGACTCCGGAGAAATTTCCGGTCTTTGGGACTCAGGTTCATTCCATAATGAGGGATCAGATTTTAAAATATTTTCCTTGTCCTGCAGGGACAGCCAGACAACTCTGCCACCGACATCCTTTAATATGCCAGCTTTGAGAAATTCACTTTCAATATATAACATACTGTTTTCATTTTGAGGATCAGGAGCCATACATGAATGCATTAAAGTTGCTAACATTACACTTAGCGCGAAAAATTCTTTCATTCTCTTTTTTATTAAATCATTCACCATTCCTGTGTTTGGAATAAGCATCATTACATTTGCACTGTATCAAACAATCACTGACTGCTGAATATGCTTTTGCCGGCCAAAAATAGATAAAATCACTGTATTAACCGACAATTCCTTTGAATTTATTCAGCTTCTGCCAGTGACTGAAAAAAAATATAAAGAACATGTCAGAAAAACCATCAATTATCCTGGTAATAGCTGTTCAAATGTTCACGTACCAGACTTGTTAACCGGTTACCACCTAAATTTTTGTCAAGTATTGCACCGTCAGGACCAATAAGCAGAGTTGTCGGAAAACTCATGATACCATAATCTTTCAAAAGAGAATCTGAAACGATTGCGTTTGGATAAGGAATGTTGTGCTCTTCCACATATTTCCTGAGCGATTTTTCATTGTCTCGTGCTAATCCGGTAATGATAAGAGAATCAGTTGGTATTTGTTTATGCATTTCTATGATATGAGGTATTTCATGTCGGGACGGCGAACTGCACCATGTACCCCAAAAATTAATCCACAAAAAACAACTCCTGGTTCAGAAACGGGATAAGCGCCAGTACAACAGCCTGAACATACAAATCAGTGCGTGTTACAATATCATTGGTTAACAGACCAACAGCTCCGTTTTTCTGTTTTGAATTGTGCTTTTTGAATACCAGGTCATTTGCATCTCCCAGTTCATACCCTTTTTCAATGAGTTTTATAACCCTTGACGGCAACTGGAAGGTGGTCGTTCGTGCCCTGCCTGTTACCTTTTCAGACATAATAACGATCCAGGCAAAAGTTTCTGTGTTTTCTCCCGAAACGGATATTCCACCTTCTATACCTACATGGTAATCAGCATCAGGATATTGTTCTCTTGCGTTGCCGGCACGATTAAACGCACCTCTGTAAGTTTCTTCATCTGTCATGGGCTGGTCTGAAACACCGCTGTTTACAGTGACGGGCAAAATCTCAATGCCGGCTTCCGGGAAAACCTGTTGAAATCCTGTTTGCACTGCCTGTATTTTGACCGGATTTTTTGAAGCTATGATTATTTGCATCTTAACATAAAAATTATTTTTTATAATCAAAAATACAATTGATTTGTTAAACTCATATGAAAAAGATATTTTTTACGGCATATATTCTCAAACCAATATCCATCTTCGTGTTTTTCATCCTTTTAATGATGCCAGGCGCTATCAACGCACAGATACAAGGGCGTATACTTGATAAACCCTCGGAAAAACCGGTTGCCAGTGTTCATGTCTTTATCGACAGTCTGACAGGGACAACAACGGATAATGAGGGGCGTTTTATACTTAACACAGAAAGGAAAAAGGCTGAAATAACAATACAACATGTTGAATACGAGACGAAAAAGCTATTCTTAAAAAAATCAAACAGTGAATATCGCATTTATCTTGAACCAAAAGATTATGAATTTCACGAAATCCTGGTTTCTGCTTACTCCGGTGACTATAAGCACCAAAAACTCCCGGCTGCCATATCCCTTCGCAGGGTAAACGAAACCACATCAGGAAATAATCTGTCTGTTATTCCTCTATTCAGAGATATTCCGGGATTGCAGGTTCATGCAGGAGCATTAAATACGCACCGCATTTCTGTCAGGGGTATTGGTTCAAGGTCTCCATACAATACGACAAAACTCAAAACCTACATTGACGGTATCCCCTTAACAGACGGAAGTGGTCTGTCGTCGCCGGGAGACATCGATCCTGATATTATTGGCAAGGTTGAAGTGATTAAAGGGCCTCATTCCGTGTTGTATGGTTCCGGACTGGGCGGGGCGCTCATCATGTCAACAAAAATGGGATTTCCACCGGGTTTATCTGCCGGTTTAAGTAACACATCCGGTTCTTTCGGTTTGCAAAAAAATAACCTAAGCCTGACATTTCAGAAAAAAAAGATACAAACCGGACTGACATCCAATATTACCAATAATGACGGTTTCAGGGAAAACAGCCGGTACAGGAGAACCTCAATATTTTCGAAAACAGGTGTTGAGATACACAACAAGCTTGATGTAACCATCATTGGTGGCTATGTTGATTTAAAGGCGCAAATTCCCAGCTCCCTTGACAGGGAAACATATATCAATTCACCTGAAAAAGCTGCGCAAAACTGGGCGGCAATCAAAGGCTTCGAACAATATGAAAAGTTTTTTACAGGGGCAACGATACATTCATCTCTGCACAAAAAAATACAAAACAAAACAACAGCCTGGGGACAGTCTAAAAATTCATATGAATCAAGACCTTTTAATATTTTATCGGATAAACTCCGGGGAGCCGGGATCAGAACAAAGTTCAATTTCCTGCTGACAAACCGTCTTGACATCATCCTTGGCGCTGAATTATACAATGAAATATACGACTGGACAATATTTGAAACAGATGAGGGCATAAAAAAAGAAATACTGAATAAAAACAACGAAACCAGGAAAAATATGAACCTATTCTCTTCTGCAGATATCAGTATTGATGAAAAAACAAACCTCACTGCCGGCATACATATGAATAAGACGTCATACAATATTTCAGACCGTTATGATGCAGACAGTGTCGATATCAGTAATAATCATTCATTTGATGCCGTTGTTTCACCTGCCATAGCCATCATACGAAATCTCACAGACCGGTTTTCTGTATTTGCATCAGTGAGTTATGGATTCTCAACACCCACCCTTGAAGAAACATTATTACCGGAAGGACTGATTAACACGGAATTGCAGCCGGAAACCGGGCTTAACCTGGAAATAGGTTACAAAGGTCATTTGATCACTGAAAATCTGTACCTGAATGTTTCATTATACAGGATTTACGTGAAGAACCTGCTTGTGACAAAAAGAATCACTGAAGAATTATTTAAAGAAATCAACGCAGGCAGAACCATTCACAACGGACTGGAAGCATATATGAAATATTCAGCGCCAGCCGGTTTTTCCGGGTCTCTTTCAAATTCCTGGTTATCGGCTTCATATACATTGTCAGACCATCGCTTTACATCCTTCAGAGATGCTGAAACAGATCATTCAGGAAAATATCTGCCTGGTATTCCAACCCATAAATTCAGTGTCAGAACTCATCTCAGAATAAACGATAATTTATACTGCCATTTGAATTATCTTTTTTCAGGAAAAATGCCAATGAATGATATGAATTCCTTATATTCGAAACAATATTCCTTATTTCATATTAAAACGGGCTATTCCTTTACAGTACGAAAATCCGCTCATTTAAATCTTTTTATTGGCGTAAACAATATCTTTGACAAACACCATGCTTCTATGATTTTGGTGAATGCCAAAGGATTTGGAGACAAAGCGCCACGATATTATTATCCCGGGCAACCACGAAATGTATATTTTGGTTTATCTTTTGATATAAAATAAGATTTTTTAAACAACTTTAGAAAAACATGGTTATATTTGTTTAAGACAACGTATTTTTTATTCCTGAAACTTTTGAATAAGATACATGTATAAACGCTAAAAATCAACATTATGAACTCACCCGGATATTTTTTAACATTCGTTTTCATATTTATTACATTCTTATCCTGTTCTCCCGACAAGAACAATGAACCGGTAAATAAGCCTCCTGCACCTGATGCTGACAATGGGGGATTAGAGCTGCCGAATGGATTCAGTGCATTTATTGTTGCAGACCAGCTTGGCAAAGGCAGGCAAATAGCAGTACATTCAAATGGTGATATTTATATGTCCCTTCGCTGGCCAAAAGATGATAAACAGGGCATAGTCTGTCTCAGGGATACTTCAGGAGACGGCAGAGCTGATATTACCAGGTATTTCAGCCATTTCCACGGAGGAGGCCTGCATATCCATAATTCACATTTGTACATCAGCACCGATACATCGGTTGTAAGATTTCCATTGCAGAAGGGGCAATTACTCCCAGGCGACCAACCTAAAGTCATTGTAAGCGGCCTCCCGGAACGCGGACAACATGCCACAAAAACCTTTGCCTTTGACGGGCAGGGACATCTTTACGTCAATGTTGGCGCGCCATCCAATGCCTGTATGGAAGAAACAAGAACATTCGGCTCTCCGGGTATGGATCCCTGTCCACTGCTGGAACGGTACGGCGGTATCTGGAGGTTTGATGCTGAACAACCGGGCCAGACCCAGTTAGACCATGGATATCGTTATATAACAGGAATCCGGCACTGTGTTGCTGTTGAATGGAATACCAACGTGAATAATCTCTATGCAGTTCAACATGGCAGAGACCAACTATCACAATTTTTCCCTGATTTTTACACTGATGAGGAAAATGCACAATTACCCTCCGAAGAGTTTTTGCTGGCCAGGGAAGGATCAAATTTTGGCTGGCCTTATTGCTATTACGACCAGATAAAGGACAAAAAGGTTCTTGCACCTGAATATGGCGGTGATGGTGAAAAGGTAGCGAGATGTGAAGACAAAGATGATCCGATTTTGGGATTTCCCGGTCACATAGCGCCCAATGACCTGATTTTTTATAATAGTGATCAATTTCCGGAAAAATACAAACATGGCGCTTTCATTGCTTTTCATGGCTCGTGGAACCGTGCGCCACTTGAACAGGAAGGATTTTACGTGGTTTTTGTACCTTTTCAAGGCGAATATCCTTCAGGTGACTGGGAAGTATTTGCTGATGGATTTGCCGGAACTGAAACTGTTAAAAGTCCCCGTGATGCAAAACACAGACCCACAGGCCTCGCTGTTGGTCCGGATGGTTCTTTGTATGTGTCTGATTCTGTTGATGGCACTCTTTGGCGTATTATGCATACAGGTTCCTGAATGTTTTTAACCTAATAATGAAGTAAATTATGAGCAGATATTTCTTTTACTTACTTTGCATCATATTTTTTTCGCTTTTTTCATGCTCCTCGCCCACATCTACCGAACAAAACACTTCACAAAAGAAAGTTGACCGGGATGCATCTACAAAACATAAGGCAGATAAGGAAGTAAATGAAACCCAACAACACCCCGGCAAACTGGTTTATGATACATACTGCCTGGCCTGTCATCAGTCAGACGGTCATGGTGTACCAACAATGCATCCCCCTGTTGCCGAAAATCCAACAGTAACGGGTGACAAACAGAAGCTTATTGAAATTATTTTAGAGGGACAATCCGGCCGGATTATTGTTAATGGTGAAGTTTACAATGGTATTATGCCTCCGCAAAAACATTTGACGGACAAACAAATAGCAGATTTATTGACTTATATAAGATCAAATTTTAATAATGAAGCAGGACCAGTGACAGAAGATGAAGTATCTGGTGTCAGAAAAGATTTAAATTTATAGTCTGCACATTTATTTTCCTCTTTTCTCGAGCACACGTTCAACCCTGGCGAACAGATTGTTTACCCCAATTGGTTTAAGCACATAATCATCTGCACCAAGCTTTTTCCCTCTTTTGACATCTTCCGGTTTATCTTTGGCGCTTACAATGACAACAGGAATGTCCTTATTTTTCGGTTCTTTTTTTAAAGTCTCTAAAATAGAAAACCCGTCTATATCAGGTAACATCAGGTCAAGGAGAATTAAATCCGGGGTTGTTGATTTCAGATATCTGAAAGCTTCCTTGCCTGAAGTGGCTATATCGATGGTATAACCAGGGTGTTCCTCAAATATTGACTGAACAAGTATATTATTCGTTTCACTGTCTTCTATCAGTAGCAGACTGTACGTATCGGACATAAGCAGATTTTTGTTATTTTGAATTCATAAAAATAGTAAAATTTTTATATCAAAATGAACAATAGAAGAAATTATGAAAATTTTTATTATCAATTTTGATTTTAAACGTAAACTCAGGGAAAATCTTATAATAACTCAGGATTCTCATTTGTTACGACATATTTTTTTCTGTAAACTCTCTCCCTGCCTGTAATGCTTTAAGGTTGATATCAACAACGTTTTTACCTTTTTGCTTAAAAATATTCCTTATACCATCTTCAAGATTCTGATAATCAATATGTATAAAAGGAGAAGCAGCGCCAAGCATCACCATGTTCGAGGAGCGCTTTGACTGAATCCCTGCGGCTATTGAATCAGCATCAATAATAATACACTTTGGCAGTTGATTTATTGTTTCGTATATAGTATCAACATCAGGATAATTGGGAATGTTTTTATAAGGTGTGGAATTCGTTACAAGATAGCCATTTTCAGATAGATAAGGCAAATACCTCAAAGCTTCCATTGGCTCAACTGACAAAATAAGATCAGCGGCATTCAGCGGAATGAGGTCAGAATACACCGGCTTATCAGAAATTCTCATGTATGCCTGAACAGCGCCTCCTCTTTGGCTCATTCCGTGAGTTTCAGCCTGTTTCATGTAATAGTTATTTTCAAGCGCTGCTGTTCCCAATGCTGCTGCTATCGATAAAATGCCCTGGCCTCCTACTCCTGCTATGACTATATCTGTTTTCATTATCTTGTTTTTTTCAATATATTGATTGGTTAGTTAGATTTTGAGATTTTCGCCTTTTCAGCTTTTTTTCGTTTGGTTGCAACCTGTATACATTCTCTCCTGGGAATGATGACAGAAACGCCTTCATATTCAAATTCCTCTTTCATGATTTGAACCATCTCATCATGATTCTTTTTAAGAGGTGTACATACCCTGATATGTTCCGGTTCGACTCCGATACCTTCACATATCTGTTCTATTTTCCCACTGGCTGAAGAATCCTGGCCACCGGTCATCGCTACTGCATCGTTGTCAAGAATAATTATTTTTACCGGGCTGTTATCATTAACAATGTCCAATAAACCGGTAATCCCTGAATGTGTGAATGTTGAATCACCAATGACCGCAATTGATGGTGTCAATCCGGCATCAGCGGCTCCTTTGGCCATCGTAATGGATGCTCCCATATCAAGACATGAATTGATGGAGTTAAAAGGAGCAAGCGCCCCCAGGGTGTAGCATCCTATATCCGAGAAAACCCTCCCTTTTCCATAATTTTCAATTGCTTCATTGAGTGCATGATAAACATCCGCATGTCCGCATCCGGCACATAGGGCAGGAGGCCTGGAAGCAACCACAGAAGGTACTTCACGTGGTTCTTTTACCTTTTTTCCAAACGCTTTGGCAATAATATCAGGGGTTAGTTCCCCACTTCGTGGAAGTGCGCCAGTCAGCTTACCATAAACTTCACGGCAGGATTCGAAATAGTCCCTCAGCTTCTCTTCTACAAACGGATAACCTTCCTCAATAACCAAAAGCCTGTCTGTACTTTCGGATAATCTCTCAAGTTTATTTTTTGGCAAGGGATATTGACTTATCTTCACAAGAGGATAATCACAATTGCCTGAAGGAAAATTCTCCATCAGGTAATTGAATGCTATTCCGCATGCAACAATCCCAAGTATTTTATTCGGTCCGTCAATATATTCATTGTATTGTGATTGTTCCGACAGTCGGACAAGAGAAGGCTGTTGGTCTAATAAGTGATCATATCTTTTCCTGGCAATTGCGGGAAGCAGGATAAATTGTTTTAAATCAGCAGGTAGTTTTAATGAATTTTGCGGTTTCATGCCTTCGACAACCACGCCTGCCCTGGAATGGGCCAAACGTGTAGTAATCCTGACCATCACAGGAAGACCGGTTCTTTCGGACAATTCAAAACCTTCACGTACCATATTGTAAGCTTCCTGCTGATTCGACGGTTCAAGAACAGGTATTTGCGCAAAATTGCCATAAAACCTTGAATCCTGTTCGTTTTGGGAAGAATGCATCGATGGATCGTCCGCAACTGTCAGGACGATTCCCCCATTTATCCCGGTTATGGCTGAATTAATAAAAGGGTCTGCTGCAACATTGAGCCCTACATGTTTCATACAGACAAGCGCTCTTTTCCCGGCATATGACATGCCAATTGCTGCTTCCATAGCAGTTTTTTCGTTAGCCGACCATTTACGCCGAATGTTTCTCTTTTCGGCAATCTCTGATTGCTGTATATATTCGGTGATTTCTGTGGAAGGTGTTCCGGGATAAGCATAAACGCCTGAAATTCCGCCATCAATGCCACCTTGCCCAACAGCCTCAACACCGAGTAAAGGTAATTTATTCATCATATTTAATTTCCTTTCAGGTAATCTCAAAGAGTATCATTTGCGGCGCGAAACTAACATTTTATTTTATGAAAAAAAAGTGTTATTCGCCAATAATTGTCACGGTTACCTTGCGGTTGCCACCATGATTTCTGAATTCACATAAATATA
>CAZVTW010000080.1:0-16186 GCA_964629805.1 uncultured Bacteroidales bacterium
TTTTGACTCATAACCGGTTTGTGAACTATCCAAATAGCCATTTGTTTTAATAATAAATGAGTTGACAGTTGCAATGTAAAAGGACTACATGAGAATAAAATCAAACAGGGAAAGCAAACATGGCAGATATGACATCATGTTAATTCCGCACGATAAAAATAAAAACGGTGTAGTTATTGAAATAAAAAGTATTGAGAAACAACAAGCAAAAAAAAACAATATTAAATTTACAGAAAAAGTAAATCATGAAATTCATAATGCTTTAGTCCAAATAGAGAAAAATAAATACTATACAGAATTATTGGTGAATAGGGTTAACCCGGAAAAGATCAATAAACTGGCAATCGTTTTTGCCGTGAAAGAACCATATATAAATCCCGTGTAAGATAGTAATTTACTGCACGGTGTAATATACTAACAGAGCAATAAAAGGAGAAATATATTTAGTATTTTTATTTTATTGTATTTTTTGACAGAAAATATTAATCACAACGCTGCCGGGTTCAAGTACGCCGGCAGGTTTAGCGCTCAAACAAAAAAAGGTTAAAAAATGTTAATCTATTCCGGCTTGTCCATGTTAGGCTATATAAAGTTATTATTTTAAAATATAAAAGGAACGTAAATTGACATATAATTCATTATTACATATATTTTTACGATTAGCGAGAGACAGAGGATTAGCTGTGGCAGCCTGGCGTATGCCTTATGATTCGGATTATCAACTGATGTTGGGAAATCCGGTTGCATGTCCGGGAAATATTTTCAGCCATTCAGGCAGGAAAAAAGGATTTTTATTTGCTCCTTTTGACAAGAATTCCGCGAACAAAGCATATTTTTTTGAAGAGCTTGCCAAATTCAATTCAGGCAATGGAAAATTATACCACAGAGAAGGACTCAAGAGGGAAGCGACGTCATATATTGAAAAATCAGTAAAAAAACCTGTCTTTTCTGTTGATGAAGATATACTGCAATCAAACACTTTTTGGACATCTACGCCCAAAGAGCATTTTACAGATGGCGTTGATGAGATAATCAAAACAATCAAATCAGGGAACCTGCGGAAAGTTGTCTTATCCGGCAGGAAACATATCCGTTTCAGTACCTACCCGGATTTGGAGATAATCTGGAAAAACATCACAAATCGTTATCACAGAGCTTTTATATCAATGGTTTATACGCCTGATGGACAATTATGGGCCGGCGCCAGCCCGGAATTGCTTCTGAGCGTAAACAGGGACTATATACGTACCATTGCCCTGGCCGGAACACAAAACGGTCAGTCCGGGACAGCAATTTCCTGGAGCGAAAAAGACAGGACTGAACAACAAATTGTCTGTGATTATATTGAAGAATGTTTTGAAAATGCTGAAATCGGGAATGTTGAAATTTCACCGGTTAAAACTGCCATAGCAGGACAACTCAAACATTTACAAACGGAATATTTTGCCCCGGTGAATGATAACATTAACAAACTGGATACATTAGTAAATTTTCTGCATCCAACGCCGGCAGTATGTGGTGTTCCGCTTGGAAAGGCAAAATCTCTGATAAAACAATACGAAGAAGGACCACGTGAATACTACAGTGGCTATCTGGGTCCGGTGGGGTACAATGGCAGTTACAATCTCTTTGTCAATCTTCGCTGTATGCAATTGTCAAATCAGGGCGCGCTGTTATATGCCGGTTCAGGTATAGTGCAGGATTCCGATCCTGATGCCGAATGGAATGAAATTCAGATGAAATTCGGAACAATGCTTAGTGAATTGTCACCGCTTTTGGTGTGAGTATCTTGTAAATAAACACCGGATTAGTATCTATTATCGTCAATATAAAAAAAATTAAGAAATGAAAAATCTATTACTCATAGCCATGTGCTTGTTTTTTATCCAAATGAATGCGCAAAACCCTCGTTTGATTATTACCACAGATATTGGCGGCGATCCGGACGATATGCAGTCTTTGACCCGTTTGTTGCTGTATGCCAATGAATTTGATGTAGAGGGACTCATTGCCACAGCTAGTGGCACACCCGGGGAGCTTGACAGGGATACGGTCAAATTCCCCATTATCCTGGAGTTTATTGATGCTTACAGCAAGGTGTATGAAAATTTACTACAACATGATAAAAATTACCCTACTCCCGAATATCTGAAAAGTGTTGCTAAGAAGGGAAATAAATTCCGGGGATGGAAAAATGTTGGTCAGGGCAATGACACGGAAGGATCAGAATGGATTATTTATGTTGTGGACAAAGAGGATAAACGAAAAGTCAACATTGCCATCTGGGGCGGTCAGACTGATTTGGCACAGGCACTGTGGAAAATCAGACAAACCCGCTCAGAAGAAGAATATAAGCGCTTTGTTTCCAAAATAAGGGTATATGACATTGCTGACCAGGACGGAATACATAAAACCATCATGAATGAATTTTCCGGGTTGTTTTATATCCTCAATAAAGCAAAAGACAAAAAAGACAAGCGCAATGCCACCTTTCGGGGGATGTACCTGGGTGGTGATGATTCCCTGACTTCAGGTGAATGGCTTGATAAGCACATCCGGGAAGGACACGGCCCTTTATGCAGGCTTTATCCTGATGCCACCTGGACAGCGCCAAATCCACACAAAGCGCTGAAAGAAGGTGATACGCCTTCGTGGTTTTTCTTTCTGAATAACGGATTACAGTCACCTGATCATCCTGAATGGGGCGGATGGGGCGGACGTTTCACTTCAACAGGCAACGGGCTCTATCGTGATGCGGCCGATTTTGCAAACGGAAACTGCAATGCCCGGGCTACTGTTTACAGATGGCGGACATTTGCACAGCATGATTTTGCTGCCAGGGCAGACTGGTGCGTGATGTCAGCCGGTGAAGCAAATCATCACCCCGTGATATCAATCAACGGAGAGTCTGCCGGAACAATCATGAAAATCCGGTCAAAAGAAGGTGATACAATTGAATTTGATGCATCTGCTTCCTCAGACCCGGATGGTAATAACCTGTCTTTCCGCTGGTGGGTATATCCTGAAGCAGGCACAGCTCCCCAATGTCTGAACCTGGGATATAACATATATGAGAAAGTACAGTTTGATATCCCCAAAGGCTTTTCAGACTCCCAAATCCACCTCATATGCCAGGTAACCGACAAAGGGACACCCGCACTCACATCATTCAGAAGAATTATTATTAATGTTGAATAAAAGATTCAAACACATGAAAAAAACATGCCTTCTTTTAATATCCCTTTTTATTTCCTTCAGTTCATACAGTCAAAAATTATCAAAAAAAGATTTTACCACTATCACAGAATTCTTCGTTGGACAGGAACTGGGTCTGCTTCGGGCTGTCCCGGTTGAACTTGGTGAAAACAAAAAAGGATTTTTGCTAGTCTATTCAGCAGATAAAGACATTGATCCATACATAGAGATGTTTTATATGCCCACTGACCGAGTGAAATTTAAACTGGTTGACATAAAAGGAAATACTATTTGGAAAAAAACAATGGGTCCCTGTGTCCTCAACAGTATCTGGATAGTCCCGGTTTATCCTTTTGACCTGGATGACAATGGTGTTGATGAAATATATTATGTTGCCAATACCGACTCATTCCATATCCTGAGTTATAATAAGCTTCATTTGACTGCCCTTGATGCCAAATCAGGAGACGAACTAGGTCAATGGAAATGGCCCAGGGTTGAATGGGGCAGTTTGAGCTACACATTCAGAAACTTTATTTTGGGTGGTTATGTTCGGGGCAAACCTGTTTTACTGACAGCACAGGGTACATATTCTAAGATGGGTATACAAGCCTGGGACAAAGGAATGAAAAAACGCTGGGAACTTCTGATAAAGGAAAGTGACCCGGGCCCTCGTGGCTCGCACCAGACACCGGTTGTTGATATTGACAATGACGGAACAGATGAACTCATGTGGGGGGAGCGATGTATCAATATAGATAATGGGGAATATATTTTTATTGCTGATGAACAGGAATACAATGGTCATTCTGATGTCATTCAGCCAACTCTTGACCGTGAAAAGAATAAATGGTATATTTTCACCTGCCGTGAAAGCGGTGACCGCGGTCAGATAAAACCACGTGTGGTGATGTTTGATGACTCGGGCAACAGGGTTTGGACAGACCTTGAACAGGGGCATATGGATATGAGATGGACTGCTCACACCGGTGATGGTAGGAAAGTTGCTGCCTACACGATAAGCCGTGGTGGTAAAAAAGCCGGGCCAGACGGATTTTTCAGGCTCAATGTAGTCGAATATAACTATAATGCCTGGACAGGAAAGAGGATAAAACTTCCTTTTAAAGCCTACAACACTATCCCGGTAAATCTAAACGGAGATGGCATTCATGAATTTGCCTGTGCTTACCAGGAACAGTCTGACAGGAATATTTATGATGTTAAAGGCAATGTAATTGGTTCGATCGGTGAAAACGGATATGTTGCCATGGCTTCAAAGATACTTGATCTACCCGGAGAACAATTGTTTTGTTACTATCCGGACGGTAAAATTAAAATTTGGGCAATGAAAAACGCTAAAGATAATGAGATGGCAAAAGCACGTTATTCAAATCCGTTCTACAAGGTCAATCAAAAACAAACCGCAAACGGATACAACATGGTGAACCTGGGCGGCTTGTAGGTGTTGGTTGTAAACATATTCGGAATATCTTTGTATGAGGAACAAATATCCTCTTACCTAAACTCTGCATCACTATTTTGAGCAAGCCAAAACCTTTCCTTGTCAGGAGGAAAAACCATCTTTTAGGAATAGAGCGATGTATATGAATATTAAACACAACAAATCAATAAGGTATTTCGTATACCACCTCTTAACTGAAAAACGATGAATAAACAACATGAAAACAGCCTTACGTTCTTTAAACTACTTACAAACAATTCTTTTGACATTATCAGCCTGTTAAATGCAGGGGGTACAATTGTTTTTGAAAGCAATTCAACAGAAAGGATACTGGGTTATGCAAGCGGAGAACGAAATGGCCTGAAAGCCTTTGATTTTGTCCATCCTGATGACAGGCAGCTTGTAATCAGGGTTTTTAATGACCTGCTTGAGGAACCGGAAGGACACCGGTCAGCAGAATTCAGGTATCAACATAAAAACGGGAAATGGATATGGTTGGAATCAAATGCACAGAATTTTATCAACCGTCCGGATATCAATGGCATTGTCATCAATTCAAGGGATATAACCAAAAAGAAACAGGAGGAGCAAAAACTCATTGAGACAGTCGAATTAAACAAGTCGATTGTCAACAGTACACATGACTGTTTCAAAACCATTGATTTAGAAGGAAATTTACTTTATATGAATCAAGGCGGGCAGGAATTGATGGAAATAGACTCTGTTGATTCCTGTTTAAACCTGTCGTGATTAAATTTCTGGAAGGGCAAAGATTATAAAAATGCAAAAAAAGCCATTGAAAAAGCCAAAAACGGCGAAATTGGTCATTTTGAAGGTTACTGCCCGACATTGAAAGGTACTCCCAAATGGTGGAGCGTCATTATTTCTCCCATTTATGACAAATCAGGCAGGGTTCACCGGTTATTATCCGTTTCACGTGATATTACATTGCAAAAAGACAGGGAAAACATACTGCAGGAGCGCATAAAAGAGCTGAATTGCATAAAGGAGCTCAGTGACCTGGTTGAAAAAAACGAAACCATTGAAGGTATTCTTAACAGTTTAGCGCCAGTCATTCAAAAAAGTTTTCTGCACCCTGAAAAAACAAATGTGAGGATAACACTCAACAGAAAGACTTTTATGACCCATAATTTTATGGAAACCAATCATGTTTTGTCTTCTGAAATACATAAATACAATAAAACTGTCGGGAAAATTGAAGTGTTTTATTTTACCAAAGAAGCGCTAAATGAAGCACCCTTTTTAGAGGAGGAAAAAAACTTACTGGAAATTCTCGTCAAACGCCTGGGGTATATTATTGAGCGGCAGGAAGATGAAAAAAAATGGAAGGAAATATTCAATTCCACATCCGAGGCAATTATCATCCATGATGATAAAACAGGGAAGATGGTTGATTGTAATGATGTAACAGTTGATATGTACGGTTATGAGTCAAAAGAAGAGATGGTGTCACGCGATGTAAATGATTTTAGTTCAACAAGAATTCAATATCATCAGGATGAGATAATAAAGCATCTAAAAAAAGCTGTTACGGAAGGTTCACATACTTTCGAATGGTTAGCAAAAAAGAAAAGCGGCGAAGAATTTTGGGTTGAAGTCAGTCTAAAGAGGACAACAATCGAAGGAGAAGGAATGTTATTGTCTGTTGTCAGGGATATAGCTGATCGAAAACAAGCCGAGTTATCACTCCAGGAAAGTTGGCAAAATTTAAAACAAGCTCAACAAATAGCCCGGCTTGGAAACTGGGAACTTGACCACACGATTAATAAACTTACCTGGTCTGATGAAATCTTCAGAATTTTTAACTGCGAACCGCAGGAATTCAAGGCCACTTACGAAGCCTTTCTCGAATTTGTCCATCCTGATGACAGGGAAAAAGTTGACACAATATTTAAAAAATCACTACAGACCAAACAGCCTTATGAAATAATTCATCGCCTGTTGCTTGAAGACGGAAGTATTAGACATGTAAAAGAAAAATGTGATACCATTTTTGATCAAACGGGTAAACCAATTAATTCAAAAGGTATTGTGCTGGATATTACTGAAATAAAAGAAAAAGAAAGTAAACTGCAACAGTATTCCGTGAAATTAGAAGAACTCAATGCCACAAAAGATAAATTTTTCAGTATTGTTTCTCATGATCTAAAAAATCCTTTTAATGCTATTATGGGATTTGCTGCTCTGGCCATAGAAAAATTGAAAAATAAGGAATATGAGAAGGTTGGTCGTTATTGTGAGTTGATCTATCAAAACACAAAACATAGTGACAACCTGTTAAAAAATTTACTGCAATGGTCGCGTCTGCAAAGGGAAAAAACAGACTTTACTGCGGAGCAAATGAACCTGCAACACATTGTGAATAATATAGCAGGTTTGCATAAAGCAAATTACCAGGAAAAAAACATTCAACTGCATATCCATATTCCGGGAAACTTATTTGTCAATACAGACAGTTTTATGCTTGAAACCACCATCAGGAACCTGTTGTCAAATGCCATCAAATACACACATAAGGGTGGCCGTGTTGAAATATTAGCGGTTCAGGAGAACGACAAAACACGCATTTCGGTTAAAGATAACGGGGTTGGAATAAAACAGGAGCATAAAGGAAAACTTTTCCGCATAGAAAGCAGCTATTCAACACCGGGCACTGGCAATGAAAAAGGAACCGGCTTAGGATTGATTTTATGCAAAGAATTTGTTGAAAAACTAGGAGGAAATATATGGGTAGAAAGTCAGGAAGGAAAAGGGACAACATTTCATTTTACAGTGAAAAATGAGATATAGATAATATCTGTAATCAAACAAGCTGGCAGTGAAACGTTTGATTTCTTTCAATTTTTTCCTGACGGCTTCCCAAAACACACAAATTTACAGGGGCTTAGATAATTTACTGATTAATATAGGATTTCATAAGGAAAAATATTCAAGTCCGGATAATTCTTTTCAATTTTTTTCCCGGATGTCGCCGGGGGAAGAAAGGCAGGATGTTGTGAAAGATATGGGGAAGAGTAATAAATCAAAACAGGGAAAAATTTTTTTGAGAAAGCACTGGTCCAAACAAATCAAAACCCAGGGGGAAATGGTTAATGGATACTCATAATTCTCATACAATTAAGTCAGGAGTTTGGGCTATAATGTTTGAGGTCAAGGGGAACCTGATTTGAAAATCAGGGAATTTACTATCGTGTGTGTATGAGTGTTTTCAAATCAGATTCACCTAAAAGACCGGGCTTTAAAGACAAACGCTAATTTATATCAAAATCGATTTCCAGTTTCCGGATAACCTCTTCCAGGTTTTGTGATAAGCTGGCAGTGTCCTGCATCGTGTTACTCACATTTTGTGATGATGTGCTTATTTGTTCTGCCCCGGAGCTTTGTTTCTGTGTTCCATTTTTTCCATGTTGTGGCATTTTTAATTCATCCCGGTTAACCTGGTCATTTTTTCCATTATTGTGTTGACCATTCAGACTTCCATTTTTCCCGTTTTTTGATATCGGTTGTGTTTCATTGTGCTTGTCTTTGTTGTGTAAAGATGGGTCTTGTTCGTTAATTTTAAAGAAACTAATCATATCTCTTAATTGATCAGCCTGGCTTGATAATTCTTCTGCACTTGTTGCCAGTTCTTCGGATGAGGCTGCATTCTGCTGAGTTATGGAATTAAGACCCTGAATAGCTGTATTGACCTGCTCTGCTCCGGCGCTTTGTTCCTGGCCGGAGATTTTAATTTCCCGGATCAGCTGTGATGTTTTGGAAAACTCCGGGACAAGCTCATCAATCAGTTTTTTAGATTCTTCGGTCAGATGCAGGCTTGATTGGGAGATACCAACAATCTCATCTGCAGCGGATTTGCTGCGTTCAGCCAGTTTTCGCACCTCGGCAGCCACAACAGCAAAGCCTTTACCGTGTTCACCTGCTCTGGCTGCTTCAACAGCTGCATTCAACGCCAGCAAATTGGTCTGGAAAGCAATATCATTGATGATGGTAATTTTTTGGACTATATTTTTTATCGACTCTAAACTCTGATAGCCTGACTTACTCATTTTGTGCATACTTTCTGTTGCTTTTTGAGCTATGGCATCAGTTTCCTGAGCATTGTCAGTGGCATGTTGTATATTCGAAGCCATTTGCTCCATAGAGGTTGAAACTTCTTCTGCAGAAGAAGCCTGTTCATTGGCACCCTCTGACATTTCCTGTGATCCTGAAGAGATTGACTCACTTGCAGAAGCAATATTATCAGCCCCGGACAGGATGTTTGTAACAATGACTTTCAGTTTTTGAGCCATCTGTTTCAGTGAGTCTGCCAATTCGCCTATCTCATCTTTTTGATTGATTTCCAGCTCTGTGGTTAAATTTCCGTTGGCTATTTGTTTTGAGAATTCGACGCCTTTCTTCAAAGCTCCAGTAATCGAACGACTGATGATGTTACTCACGATAAGAAATAGTATTAGCCCGATGATAAAAGCCAATCCCAAAGCGATTGAAACTTGCCGGATAATATTCATGAGTTCACCCTCATAAATAGATGCTGCAATATAAGCATCCATGGGTTCGAAATAACGAAAATACTGGTATTTTTTTCTTCCCTGCCAGGTATATTTTGTTTTTCCCTGGTCTTTTCCTGAATTTACTATCTGTTGGAAAAATTCGGCATGAGCAAAGTTTTCACCTTCTTTTTCAGGGTGGATAATAAAAGTTCCGTCCTGACTCACCATGAAGGGATATCCGGATTCGAAATATTGTTTATTATTAAAAATTGATTTCATTTCTGTAAAATCAGTCTCTTTGATTCCGACATACAGAATACCTTTTATTTCATTATCAACATAGATAGGTTCATAAGTGGTCAAATACCAGTCATCAACTACAAATGCCCTGCCGGAATAAGTTTCACCCCGTTCAATGGTTCGGATCACTTTCGAGCTGTTGGGAATATAAGTACCAATGGCCCGTTTATTTTGTTTGTCCATCACATTGGTGGAGATTCGCAAATAACCGTTATCAATTTTTTGGAATATGGTAGCTGTTGCCCCGGTCAATTCCCTGATTTTATCCACAATTCCAACTTCTTTATGCACAAATTGCTCACCTGAATACCAGGATTTGACAGTTACAGGATGAATTTCCTTTGTTATCTGATTCTTTGCCTGTATCTGCACCATGCTGTCTTTTTCTGTTATTTCTCCACTGGTATTTAACACATCACGTGCTACCCTCAGGTAATGGCTCAATGCTTTGCTGTGCGTTGAAATATAGGTGTTGAAAATGATTTCCAGGTCTTTGACCTGTTCCTGCATCCGGGTATCTGTTTCACTGATTATTCTTTCTCTTTGTTTCAAAATGGTATATGTACCCAGTACTGATAAGATCAAAACAAATACCGCTGTCAGAACGATATTTAGTCTTGTTTTTATTTTGAGGTCGTTTAAACGTATCATAATGATCTGATTTAGTGAATACTATATTATCAATGTGCTTGTTTTAAATGAAATACATGAGTCCCTTTCGAGTTGATAAAAATTGCTATTGTTGTGATGATTCCAAGTATTTCCGTAATGTCTCTTTGTTGATTTTATCTTTAATGATATAATCTCTGGCTCCTGCTTCTATCATTTCTTTGATATTAATAAATTCGGAGTGGAAGGAAAGCGCAATGATCCTGACGAACCGGTTATCATTTGAAATAATTTTTGTCGCCACTGCGCCGCTTATTCCCGGCATTTCATAGTCCATAAATACCAGGTGGATTTTTTCCTCTTTCACCAGGTCAATTGCATCATATCCGTTAGTCACCCGGTAGACTTTTCCTATCCTGTCGCTGAAATACAAATTGAGAAGGGCCTGAAAACCATTCAGGAAATGCTTGTTATCATCAACAATGAGTATATTTTTTCTCATATTATCAATCTTTATGACAAAGATCGATAAATATAACATACTGTAAAAGAGCAAAAATACCCAAATTATGTGAGTGTGTTATGTCAGAATTCAACTATGGGGAGGCTGGGTGAATTCACCCAATGTCAGATTTTTTTCTCATTTATATTGGTTGAAGGAAGCCCATTTAAGATTCAATTTTACAATTTCTATTATTATTTGTATTTCATTATTAAATTTGTCTCTTATCACAAATAATATTACTATGATTTCGATTGAGCTAAATAAATTCAATAAGCAATGACTAAAAAGGATATCAAAAAATTACCAGGGAGGTTACAATTCACTTTTTAATGATTTTTTCAATTACCACATCAAAGAACTGAAAAGAGGTGTCTTTAATATCGAACAAGACATGAAATTGCTGGAAGAAAAGTATAGCATGTCAAGTAAGGAATTTTTTAATCGTTTCAATAACAAAGAGCTGGATGAACATAATAAAGATTTTCTGATGTGGTATGGCGCCTATTAAATTTGGCTTAAACATAAGCATGATTTAGAAGATATTAATATATAATTGATGACTATTTTTTGAAAATAGAGAGAAATATTGAAATCACCAAAGAAATTCAAAAGTATACAATCCAGAAAATTAAATGGGATGATTTTTCTGGTGTTACAAAAGGAATATTGGAATTTGGCTTTGGCGAATTACATTTTACTGAAGTTTTGAGGATTAAAGATAATCCTAAGCAACATAAAGTAACATATAATTATCATTTTATGAACAATGAGAATGAATTATAATTTCGATACGACAATGCACCATATCACAAGGAAATTGTAACATATCCTCATCATAAACATATCAAAGGTCAGATTGAGCCATCATCAGAACCGGATTTATATCTGGTATTACAGGAGATAAAACATATTTCTCAATGACCTGTTAAAAATCGTTAGATGCGATTTGATTTTTTTCTTTAAAAAACCAATTTTCACTATCAAATCCATAGCTGAGTCCACTCCTAAAAGTAAGAATTTTGTCCGCCAGCTGGCGGATGAGGATTCAAAATTGTCAAATAACGAAGAGTTTGGCAACAAATGGACTTTTAGGAGTGGACTCATAGCTTAAACAGACACCATATTATTCTTTATAGCAAAAACAATCAACTGTAAGGAATTTTGGGTGCCGGTTTTTGAAAGCAGGTTAGCCCGGTGCCGTTCAACTGTCCTGAAACTAATATCAAGATGTTCGGATATTTCAGCTGTGGTTGCTCCTTTGGCAAGCAGGTTGAGTACTTGTTGTTCTCTTTGGGTGAGTTTGATATGTGAAGCTTCATTTTGTTGTTGCAATAACTTGACAAGCAATTCCTGTGAAAAATATGTTTCTCCATCTAAAATACGGGTAATGGCTGTTTTTAATTCGGAAAACTTTGCATCTTTCAGAATAAATCCTTTCACACCGGAATTGATCAGCGATTCGTAATATTTCGCATCATCATACATTGACAAGATAAGAATTTTCAGTTCCGGCTTCTTTTCCAGGCTTTTTTTTGAACTTTCAATACCATCCATAACCGGCATGTTGATATCCATGAGAACAATATCCGGCTCTATTGTTTCCAGCGCTTCAAGAAATTCTTTCCCGTCAGCATATTCTGCAGTCACTGAAAAGGGCTCATATTGTTCAAGGACAGCCTTAAGCCCTTTCCTGAAAATATCGTGATCATCCACAATAACGATTGATGATTTATCCATATGAATTTACCAGATTTGTATTGATAATAAAGGTAAAAATAAATCCTTTTTTTAAAGAATTAAAAGAATAATTTCCACCGATGGCCTGTATGCGGTTTACGATATTGTAAAGACCTATGCCTTTGCTTTTGTCGTTGAGTATTGCTTCCATATCAAAACCTTTTCCATTGTCAAAGTATTCCATATTCAGAATATTATCCTGGAAAGTCAGTGTAATCATTATTGTATCAGCCTCAGCATGTTTAATGGTATTATTGAGCAACTCTTTGAAAATTCTGTAAAAAGTCACCTCTACATTAACCGGAAACCTTTTTCCATCAGTATTTGACCTGAACTTTATGGTATAGAATTTTTTTTGATTTTCCAGAAGCGAAGACATAGCAGTGTGCAGGCCAAAATTATTAAGAATATGCGGACTGAGAGAATTGGATATTTGCCTGACGTTTGTCGTTGCTTCCTGAACGAGTTCTTGTATCTGTCCTATGAATTCGTTTTTTTTATCTTCATCTTTAATATCCTGTAATGTTGAAGCATACATGTTGAGTGTTGAGAGTAAGGGTCCTATTTCATCATGAAGGTCCGAAGCAATTCGTTTTCTTTCATTTTCTTCCGTCTGTATGATGGTATCCAGGAGTTTTCTTTCAAAATTTTTTCGTTCCGAGATATCTCTCACATGGGTTAATACGGCCGGTTGCCCGTTATAAAGCAAAAATCCGCTGCTGATTTCAACAGGAATTATTTCTTCATTCACAGTGAAAACCTCAACTTCAAGTGGCGGAACATATTGATTTTTAAACAATAGTTGTAACCTTTTTTCAATTTCAGGGTGAAACCGTGGTGAAATAAGCTCAAATGGACTGATTGATGTAAGCTGTTTAAGATCATAACCGGTTTTCTTAAAAAAGATGTCATTCGCTTCCTTAAATTTCAAATCATCAAGCGTAAAGATGGCAATGGCATCAACTGAATTGCGAAATATACTCCTGAATTTCTGTTCACTCTCCTCGAGTTTTTCCTGGTATTCAGTAATTTCAGTAATATCTTCTATAATACCTTCAAAAAAGACTTCATCTCCTTCTGTTGACTGTTTTTTTATATGAAGTTTTCCTATCCAGTTATTTCCCTGTATATTTCTGAATTCGCATTTAAATTGATGTATATCCTTGTCCCCGGCAACTTCCGAAATGATTTTTCTTCTCTGCCCGGGATGCACATACACATCATAAGCCAAATTGCTTATTGCATTCAGCGCTTCATCAAGATTCGCATAGCCAATCATATTTGCCAGAGCCTGGTTCATATCAAGAATCTTACCTGATTTAGCAGACCTGAAGATTCCGACAGGAGCGTTCTGGAAAATTGTTCTGAATTTTTCTTCGCTTCTTCTGAGCGCTGACTGAGTTTCTACTTCCCTGGTTATATCCCGTATTACAAGACAAAGATACAACTTCTCATCCTCTTCTACCTGACTTATTGTTGTATCGAGCACAAAGTCTTTTCCATTATCTCTGAATGTATATTCGAAACGAAGGCGCTCTGACAAGTAGATTGAATTATACATTTTTTCATTGACAAGTTGCCAGTATTCCTTTCCTATGGTATTTTCAACTGTAAGACGGTGCTCCGGCCGGAGCACGCCAAAAAATTTTTTGCCGGAATTGTTAATATATTCAATCACTGAAGTTTCAGGAATAACAACAATAATAATGTCATGGGTTTGTTCAAAAACAGACTTATACAAATTGAGTTCCGAGATTTTTTTTTGTAGCTCCGGATAGTAGCTTTTTTGAAATGATCCTTTACCCAAACCTATTATTTTGTTTCTGAGTTCGTCCTGATTGTTTTCCATATCACAGAGCTTCCTTTAAAATTGCCTTTAAATCATCTGCTAATGCTTTACGGGGATTTGTTAGTAAACACGGATCAATTGCTGCATTTTGAGACAACAGCTTTAAATCATCACCCTTTACACCTCTTTGACCGAGAGATGAAATAATGCCAACCTGATTCTTCATGTCGAGTATTCTTTGGATAAGGTGTTTTTTAATTTCTCTTGCGGAAATGTTTTTTGGGTCAATGTGAAAGTAGGGTAATATCATTTTATAACGTTCAGCTGATACATCAAAGTTATAATCAACAACAAAAGGTAAAAGCATGGCATTACACTCTCCATGTGGCAGGTCAAGAAGGCCGCCAAGACTGTGAGCCAATGCATGCACAGCGCCCAGGCTTGCATTCGAGAAAGCCAGTCCGGCTTCAAGACTTCCTATCATCATATTAAACCGGGCATCGTAATTATCCGGCGATTCAATCACGATTGGCAAATTTGCTGTAATCAGCCAGATGGCATTTAGTGCATGATGGTCTGTTAATAAGGAATTTCCGTTTGATACAAAAGCTTCAAATGCATGAGTCAGGGCATCTAATCCCGTGCAGGCAGTGAGGTAAGGGTCCATGCTGCCGGTGATTTCAGGATCAATGAGGGAAATATCCGGGACAAGTGTCTTACTAATAATCGCAATTTTTAACTTACGCTGCATATCTCTGATAATCGAAAACTGTGATATGTCTGATGAGGTTCCTGCCGTAGAAGGAATACAAATAATCGGCGGGCATGGGATATCTATCCGGTCAACACCCTCAAAGTCCAGAATATGTTTTCCGTTTGTTGCTACAATACCTATTGCTTTCGCGCAATCCATAGGACTGCCGCCACCAATAGCAAGTATTCCCTGGCAATGATTACTTTTATAGATTTCAACGCCTTCCATCACTTCATAATCCCTGGGATTCGGACTGACGTGATCAAAAATAACAGGTTCAATATTTTTCATGATCAAATCCCTGTAAATCTCATCTGTCCAGCCATGCGACCGTAATTGATTATCGGTAACTATCAGCACTTTAGAGATGTGAAGGTTATTCAGATATTGTCCTGCTAATTTCCGGACACCTGTTCCGGTAACAATCTCAGGAGCCAAAAATTTTCTGATGCCTTGTTGTTCCATACTATGAAACTTTTGATGAAACCTTTCTTACTAAGCCTTCCAGGGTCTTTTTCTTTTAAGCCCGGCCTTAAAGACGTCATGCACAATATTGACATCTTCGACAATCTGAAAATCATACATGCCGACACAAATAAAGTCGGCGCCGTTTTCAAAAGCATACCTGAATCCGTCCTGCGGGCTGAGAGCGCCTGCAGCAAGTACTTTAAAGGCTATCCAGGGCTGGTCCAGACCATTCATAAAGGAAATTGTTTCTTCCGGTTTAAAACAAAATCGGTTATCATGCCATTCATTTGGGGTTGCAGACCAGTAATTGTGATGGTGAAGCGTTTTGACCCAAAAATCCGGGAGAATACCACGTTCTGTACAGGCTTTTATGGTTTCTATTTTGTGTGCGCCAATACCGGCTTTTAAACCATTTTCCCGGGTCATGTCTATGGCTTTTTGAATATCATCAAATTTTTGATTCTCAACCATCCTGTCAGCTATTTCACCCTGAATATAGCACAATGAGGCGCCACCGTCAACAGATACCTGAATGCCTCTGAGCAAATCATCAGAGATGCCACAATCTGAAATGAACTGTATGTTACCGCTGTGTCTGTGCCAGTATTTGTTAATAACACTGCATAACTGAGGATTTGTCAGAAGTGTGTTGACACCACAAGTCTCTGCCAGCTCAAAGGTCTGCATAACACGTTTTTCTGTGTTATATGCTTTAACAAGTTTGGATACATAGAGCAGATCGCGGGCATGTGCCCATCCGCCTATCAAATTTCCACCCAGGATAAGACGGCTTATTTCTGTTTCCCCAATTTTGCCTTTCCCGGGTTTTCCTTTGAGTTCACTGATATCGCTAAAC
>CAZVTW010000081.1:0-5985 GCA_964629805.1 uncultured Bacteroidales bacterium
TAATGTCAGCATAAACCAGGGCTTTGAGCTTTTTCTCCAGTTCATTATCACTCATTTCCAGGTTCAGATCTTTCATAATCTGTTCTCGGTTACGTTCTTCACCGTTCGAGTTGAAGAGGTATAGAACAATCCGCTTGGCATTCATGTCATTGACTTCCGAAAAAGCCTTATACAAATATTCAAGCCAGGTTCCTTTGATGTTGCCCTGTGTTATTTCATATTCATATACATCATTGATGTTCTCAATGTCTGTATAATCCTTTTTGCCAATATATGTCCCTTCAAAAATAACAGCAATATAATAAGGATCGCCCTGGGTCAGTCCCTGGATATATTCGGCTGTTTCGTATGTAACCGGTATTTCATAGAATTTTGCATATTTCAGAATCATATCCATACCCTCCGAAGGTTCAAGGTTGCCAAGGAAAAACTCATTAAACCGGGCCGGAAGAAGTTCCCAGATTATGCGCCGCAACCATCCGATATAGCTCCCTGTAACAAATAAAGGAGCAAGTTTGCTTTCCGCTGTCCCGAGGTAACTCCCTGCAAGGGTGTCAATTGGCCGGTGATCTTCATCCAGGACATATTTATTGATGTTCTGGAATTCATCGAGGAACTGGAGCACTCTTATATCCTGCATTGATGCCATATGATGTGGTGCTTTCCTTGCTACTTCCCACATCGCATCATGATTTAATGCTTTTTTTTCATTACTAAGCCTATTGAGCAAGTAGGTGATAGTTTCATTTTCCTGATAGATGTTTTTAAGTTCATTTAAACCAAAAGGTGTAAATATACTTTCCGGCTTCCTGGAAAAGAAAGCATAATATTGGCTTAAAAAGGAACATAAAAAATCTTCGGCAAATTTTCCCAAAGAAACCTCTTTCTCTTTAATTTCGAAAAAAAACGGGACAACCTTGTCGTTTTGTGACCAGACAATGTTATACAATCGCTGCATAAACACAGTTTTACCTTTTTTCCGTCTCGAAAGCAATGCACGTGATTTACCAAGCCCTTTTCGTACAATATAAACCCAGTGTTCAAAATTGTCCATAAACTGTTTTCTGCCGGTAAAGAGGTCAGGGTGCCCAATATTTTCTGTTAATGCATATTCAATTGGTGGCATAATTCACTGTTTTCTTTTATACAAAGGTATAAATCTAAGAATAATTTGTGTTTATACTTATTAAATATTTCGTTTATTTGCCTGCTATTTTTAATTGTATAATAAAACACTACAATTAAATATTTTAATTTCAGAATCGATATTTGACAAATTGGTTGTTCCCGTAATGATTCACCCTTCCTGAACATGAGTAACCCCATAATTAAACAAATGTCCTCATATTTCATTTGTTTTTCCCCCTTAAAAACAGTAAACCATGCTATGTTTGTTACCATGAATTTACATAATAAAATATGCTTATGAAATTTAAGTTTTTTCTTACTATTCTGGTTTTTTTATGGTCATGTTTAAATATATATACGCAGGCACCGGTAAACCCCAATAATTCAAAAAAGGCCCGCCATGTCCTTAAGTTTTTAAATTGTATCAAGGGGAAAGCTGTATTGTCGGGACAGGAAAACCTGGCAACGGATGTAACAAAATGGACAGATATTGTCAAAGACATCACAGGTGAATACCCGGCAATACTTGGTGAAGACTGGAGTTATGGAGAAGATGCTTATGTGAAACGCCAAAATATTGTCGCAGCAGCTACAGACTACTGGCAAAAGGGAGGCCTTGTGTCAATTTCATGGCACCAGGTGAATCCCGATACATGGGATGGCTCGAAAGATGAAGGGCCATTTGATGACACACAGGTAAAAATGGAACAGGAAAGGTTTGATGAGTTGCTTGATAAGATATCTGATTTGCATAAAAAATACTTATCTCACCTTGATACAATTGCAGGATATCTCAGCATGTTGCAGGATTCAGGGGTGGTTGTGCTGTGGCGCCCGTATCACGAAATGAACGGTGGCTGGTTCTGGTGGGGAGGAAAAAACAATTTTGCCGAACTTTGGAAGATCATGTTTGACAGGTACACAAATTATCATGAATTAAACAACCTCATTTGGGTGTGGAGCCCAAACATTACGAATGGAAAGCAGGAGCGAAGGCTATCTGATTATTTTCCCGGTGACAACTATGTCGATATCATTGGTATTGACGGATATAACAACCGCAGAAACTGGGACGAAAACAACAAGGACAAATCAGATTTGAATAACATTATCTCCATGTCGGGTGAAAATCCCATAGCAATAACCGAACTTGGTGATTTACCTGATCCTGACTGGTTACAATATCAAAGGCCTCAAATAGTCTGGTTTCTCTGCTGGTGGACACACATTGAAGATAATGGTGAAGCCTATATTAACCAGGTGTATAAACACCCTTATGTGTTAAACAGGAGTGATCTGCCAGGATTTTCTGATAACAATACTGTGCATTTAAAAATCAAAGACAAAGTCTATGATGCTTTGGACAAAGCTTCTCAGCACTACAAAAATGCAATTGACCAATATTCCAGCACAAAAGCTTATCCATCACACACAGACCAACAGGGAAACCTCAAAACTGTGGAGGCACAAAGCTGGGTCAGTGGTTTTTTTCCGGGATGCTTGTGGTATTTATATGATTACACAATGGATGAGGAAATAAAGGAGGCTGCCAAAGAATGGACAAAAGGCCTTGAAAACCAGCAATACAATGACAAAACCCACGATTTGGGATTTATGATGTTTTGTTCATTTGGAAATGGCTATAGGTTGACAGGAAACCCTGACTATAAGGACATATTACTGCAAACTGCTGAAACACTCGGATCAAGATATAATAACAATGTTGGTTGTATCCGCTCATGGGATTGGGGAAAATGGAAATTCCCGGTAATTATTGACAATATGATGAACCTTGAATTGATGACCTGGGCAGGAAAAGAAAGTGGAAATACACATTTGACAGAGATTGCTGTTAATCATGCCAAAACAACACTTCAAAACCATTTCAGGGATGATTTTAGCACGTATCATGTGGTAGATTACAATCCCTCAAACGGTCAGGTTATTGGGAAAGGCACCTTCCAGGGTTATTCAGATGAGTCTACATGGGCACGTGGACAGGCATGGGGTTTATATGGTTATACAATGATGTTCAGGGAAACAGGGGACAGCATTTTCCTGGAACAAGCCATTGAAATTTCGGATTTTTTCCTTGCAAACCTGCCTGCTGATTTTGTGCCATATTGGGACTTTGATGCACCAAACATACCAGATGAACCCAAAGATGCCTCGGCGGCAGCTATTACTGCTTCGGCACTCCTTGAGTTATACAGGTTTTTACCTGAGAATGAGCCGTATTATCTGTTTTTGGTTGAGAAAATCCTTGAAAACCTTATTTCTGATGAATATTCTGCCACTCCTGGCACAAATGCAAATTTTATTTTAAAACATTCTGTTGGAAATAAAAATTCCGACAGCGGTGTAGATGTCCCGCAGATATATGCTGACTATTATTTTATTGAAGCACTTATCCGTTATTCAAGGATTGGTGCACAAATACAAAACCCTATTGAGAATTTGGTGATAAATGAAGACGGAAACAGCCATATTGTAGTCGAGGATTTATATGAAGTTTTTGGTGTATCTTCTGATGATGATGTTAAATTTGAAATAATAACAGGGAGCGCTGGTATTCAGGCTATTATCAATAACCATAATCAACTGTCTGTTACCCCGAAACCTGATTTTTCAGGAACAGTAAACGTGTCTGTTAGGGCCATTATGGAAGAAATCATCATACAGGATGATTTTTTTGTCACTGTCACACCATCAAATGATACACCTCAAAAACCAGTCCTGGTTTCGCCGGAAAACAAAGCCATCCTCGAAACACTGAAGCTGACGTTCTCATGGAATCCCGCTGAAGATATTGACAGGGATACCATTCTGTATACCTTTCATTTATATAACGAAAACATTGACACCATCATAGATAATGTTTCAAAAGCAAGATTACGATTTGATGCAAGGGAAATCCTGGAAAACAACGCGACGTACAATTGGCAGGTTATTGCATCAGACGGTCAGGAAGAAGTTGAAAGTGATATATTTTCCTTTACGGTTCCTTCGGGATTGTCTGTCAGTCAACAAGTGTATAAGCCAGCTTTCATCAGCGTTATTCCGAACTATGACACTTCAACAATAAAATTTTCGTTTCACATACACAAAACATCGAAAGTGAATATCCGTATCATTAACATTTCAGGACAACAGGTGTATTCTTTTGCTTCTGATAATTTTTTAACAGGGATATTTAATCACTTAGTCCGGATCAATCAGTTTACCAACCATTGCGAAAATATTCTTTTGTATGAAATAGTATTTGAGGATATTGATGGAAATATTTATAGAAGCACAGACAAGTTACTATTCACAAATTAAATTTTAATGAAACATGTTTAACAAAAAAAACACATATAAAATAATCGTACCAATAGTAGGCTTCTTTGCATTGATTTGGTTTTTGATACGTGTTATACCCAAACCTGGCAGGGCCACATATCCTTGTCAACGGGCTGCATTTCCACTGGCATCATCTTTTGTTATTTGGTTCATTGGATTAATAACCTCTGCATTCGCATTTAAAAAAGCAGACCATTATTTCAGGAAATCGAATCTTGTTTTTGCATTTTTCTTTGTTGTGCTGGGACTACTATTCAGCAGTGTATTTACAGGAACTGAAGAAATCAAACTATTTGCAAAAACGTATGAATCAGCAGACCATCCGGCAAACGAACCTGTTGGAGAAGCAAAAGGTATATTTCCCGGGCGTGTGGTCTGGGCCTGGAATCCTGATGCTGTAAATGAAAACACAAAAAATACATGGCGTGAAGGCGATAACTGGTGGATGGAGGAGAATACAAACAAAGCTGCAGTGAATGAGATGCTTGAAAAATCTATGTTGGAACTTACTGGTGAAGTAGAATTGTATGATGCATGGGATGCTGTGTTCAGGTATTTCAACACTGAAAATAAGCGTGGCAACAAAGGATATGAGCCCGGAGAAAAAATCACTATGAAAATTAATTTGGTGTCTTGTGATGCCAGCAATATGGATGGGCACAATAAAGTTCAAAACCTCAATATGATTGATGGTTCGCCACAGGTGATGTATGCTGTGCTATATCAACTTACCAATATGTATGGGGTAAACCAGCAAGATATCAGCCTGGGCGACCCGAGTTCATATTTTCCAAACCAGTATTACGACATCCTGAAGGATGATTTTCCGAATGTGACCTATCTCAGTCTGGGTGGCCAGGACGGGCGGACTAAAATAATACCAACCGGACAGGAAGTTATCAAATTCAGCGATGGAAACGGGGGTGATGATATCCCACAGCAATTTGTTGATGCAGATTATATGATCAACATTTCTGTATTAAAACATCATACGTCAGCAGGGTTTTCACAGATTGCCAAAAACCATTATGGCTCTAACACCCAAAATACAGCTTCGCACATGCATTATTCACTCGTGAAAGAGCAACCCGGAATGGGGCATTACAGGCACCTTGTTGACTGGCTGGGGCATGAACATTTAGGGGGCAAAACAATCCTGAATATCGGTGATTTTTTGTGGAGTGGTGACAGGGCATGGACTCCACCAAAAAAATTTATGGGAAAGCCTTTCAATGGTGATTATCCTTCTTCTATCCTTGTATCGCAAGACCCCGTTGCCATCGAATCTGTTGGGCTGGATTTTATCAAAACACAACAGTGGCAGGATAATCTGGCAAGTACAGAAGGTGTTGATGATTTCCTTCATCAGGCTGCAGACCCTGAATTTTGGCCTGAAGGCCTGACATATGATCCGGAAGGGGATGGTACAACACTGCAAAGCCTTGGAGTGCATGAACACTGGAATAATCCGGATGACAAACAATACAGCAGGAATCTGGGGACAGGTGAGGGTAT
>CAZVTW010000081.1:6085-16102 GCA_964629805.1 uncultured Bacteroidales bacterium
TATATTGCATTTGGAAATGCAGGGCTTTGGGAAGGGCGCAAAGAAGATGTTGCTTTATTTACTTATAATACAAAAGAAAACACGCCGGAATTTATCTCCACATTTAACCAGGTCCTTAAAGATGCTGGTAATTTGCATGAGGATGAGTATGTATCAAAAGGGCATACTGACATTGTATATATGGATGGGAAAATGTATATGGGCACCCAGCCATATCATGCACCGAACAAAGATTTAAGTGCCTACCGTGGCTCTCACCTTCTGGCATACGACATTGAAAAAGGCCAGTTGATGGATTTGAGCAAAGATTTATCTGGAGGTATAGTGCAGGAAGACAGGGGCTTACTTGCGGTTGCTGCAATGCCTGACCGGGACTATATTGTTGGATATGGAAACCCAACCGGAGACCTTGTTTTTTATAATACAAAAACCGGTGCTATTGATAAAGTTGTCCCCGGATTGCACAAAAATGGCAACATCACAAGGGTCATCATACCAACTGCTGATGGCAAACTATATTTTTCGTGGGGATGGGACCAAATGTATGTGTATGACCTTGAAACTGACCAGGTGCAAGGGACAGGTTCCCCGGGGGGCAAACCATTTTGGAATGGATGGGCAAAAACAAATGACAACGCATTGGTGTATATAGCAGACCCGGAAGGCACTATTTACGAACTTAATACGCAGGCAGGAAGTTTGAGCACCCTCGGGAACATGGGCAGTAATATCCTCGGGCTTGCCTTATCGGCTGATGAAAACCTGATTTACTCAATCATAAATTCAGGAGGTTATAAACTGGTCCGGATGGAAGCAAAAACCGGCAAAACATCTGTTGCCTATTCCTTCCCGGATAATTTTGGCAAAGGTACATATACTTTTACAGGAAACAACGTCCGTGATTCAAAAGGGAATATTTATTTTGCAAGACACCAAAATAATGATAAAAATACTGATGGCAGATATGATGCGGAACTGGTAAAGATTTCCTTCAATAATACCCTGCCTGTTAATGTGCCACCAATAGCTGACAAAATCAACAATTTTTCGACCCTTGTTAAAAATGAATATGATACAATTCAAATCACAGGTATCAGTGATGGAAATAATGGAATCCAAAACCTTGAATTCGAAGTCATAGAAGATGAAACAAGACATATCACTTCACCCCAAATTCACTATGAAACGGGAAATGATAATGCTTACCTTACATTTATGCCCCGTGCTGCGGGTACGGTGACAATCAGCATAATTATTGAGGATGATGGCATAAAAACAACAGGGGGCCCGATGCAAACAGAATTGTCATTCTCTGTTAGGATTAAAGATGTAACAACATATATCCAATCACTTAAACCTGAACATGTTATAATCTTTCCAAATCCTGCCAAAGATATTCTCCATGTTAAATCAAAAAGTGAGATATCAAAAGTTGAAATTTTTTCATTGTCGGGAAAAAAACTTGTGCAGAAAACATACATACAACAAAATACTTCTGTAAGCATTCCATTATCAGGATTGGCAAAAGGGGAATATTTGCTGACTGTGTATTTGAACAAAAAAATCAAAACATTTATATTTGTAAAAGAATAGGTATAAGTGGGGGTACGATAATATGGCCAAAATATTTTTCACAATAACAGACAAACAAATGAAGATTCCTTTATTTCTTTCAGTTTTGTTATTTTTGTGTACATTCAATACACTTGGCTCATCACCTTTGAAAAAATCTCAGGATTCGACTTTAAAACATTCAGTTTTTATCGATCCCTTACTTCCTTTTTTTAACCTGGTAATAGTGAATTACGGGTACAAACTCAAAAAATCCAATGAGCTCATTGCAGGGTTGGTTTTGAGTAAATCAACAACTACACCAACAAAATATTATGATTACCCGGGAGATATAAAATCAATATCTCCGATTTTTGGGTACAGGCAATATTTTTACAAGGGTTTACACCTGGAATATTGGTTGATGCCAGGCTATAATCGTTACAATGACAAGACAAAACAAAAACACTATAATAGCTTCTCAATTTATAATGAAATTCGATTAGGATATAATTTTGAGTTCGCAATAGCTAAGGTTCCTGTTTTATTGAATGCCCAATGGCCGGTTGGTTTTTCATTATATAACAGCAATATTCCTGATAGCTTTAGCAAAATCGATAAAAAAGATCCTGTTTTTTATTTATTTATACCAAATATTTGGATAGGAGTCCGCTTTTGATTATCATTAGAAATAATTTTGAACATAATATTCTGACAATTATAATTATCATTGGTGACTGGTTAAATTATCGAGTTTTCTCCCTCCAGTTACTCGAGGGAGAAATGACAATGTATTCATGGTTTATAGCAGAAGAAGGAGTTGGAGATGTTTCCACTAAAAACAATCCCACTCCCCTGAAAGGCCTAAATTATTGTCATTCCGAATGTAGTGAGGAATCTTAATAAAAATTATCCAATCGGTTTAATTTTACAGGACAATAAAAAATAATTACAAAAATGAAAAAAATATTCGTTGGTTTACTCCTGTTGGCAGTCATCTATGCTTGTCAGCCCGAAAAAGAAAACAACATACCGGAAAAACCCAATATCCTGCTCATTTTAACCGACGATATGGGATATGGGGATTATAGTATGGCTGATAATCCTTATATTAAAACGCCAAACCTTGATAAAATGGCGGAACAAAGTGCCAGCTTTAAATACTTTTATGTGTCGCCGGTATGTGCCCCTACACGCGCAAGCCTGCTCACAGGGAAATACCACCAAAGAACTGATGTCAGGAGTGTCACAAATGGTTTTGAAGTTATGGACCCTGATGAAGTTACACTTGCAGAAATGCTTAAACAGGAAGGCTATTCAACAGGGATTTTTGGCAAATGGCATCTTGGGGAATACTATCCCTCATTGCCAAATACACAGGGCTTTGATGAATATTTTGGCTTTCGGACAGGGCATACTGAAGAATACTTTGACCCGGTCCTTGAGCATAATGGGGAAATGGAACACTGCAAAGGGTACATTACTGATATCCTTACAGACAAAGCCACACAATTTATGCAATCAGCTCAGGAGCAACCTTTTTTTTGCTATTTGGCTTACAATGCACCACACTCCCCTTTGTTGGTTGATAGTTCTTATTTCGCAAAATTTCTTGATTTGGGGCTCGACAACAGGACTTCCAGGGTGTATGGTATGGTTGAAAATATTGACGAAAATATTGGCGGGCTTTTTCAATTTCTTCAAGATGGTGGACTTATTGAAAACACTATAGTCATTTTTATGAGTGACAATGGCCCTATTAGCGGTTGGAAGCCCAAACAAGAGGATATGAGATATAATTCGGGACTGAGGGACCAAAAATTCACAATCTACGAAGGTGGAATACGCACCCAATGTTTTTGGTACTGGAAGGATAAATGGAAACCTTTTTATGACACAACTTCTATTGCGGCACATATTGATGTTTTGCCAACGCTGCTTGATATTATTAACCCCGGAAAACCAATACCGGACAATATTGACGGCAAGAGCCTGCTCAAAGTTATTTCCGGGCACAAACATACGATGGGCAGCAGAACATATTTTGAAAACTACAACCTTGAGACATTACGCGAACCTGACCCGTTTCCCGGAGGGATTGCAAGAAAAGGAAAGTGGAAAATGGTCAATGGGACCAAGCTCTTTAATTTATACACTGATCCGGGAGAAAAAATTAACCTTGCCGAAACATATCCTGATACACTTGAAGATTTGAAACAGGAATATATGGCTTATTATAAGGATTCATACAGAAAGCAAAATTTTTTTCCCAAACCCATAAAAATTGGCTTTACACAGGAAAATCCCATTTATATTAAACCTCATCACGGAAGGGCAGCGGGGAATATCCAGTTTTTGAACCCCAACGGGAATATACATCCTTCTGGTGTTGATGGCAGCATGTTTTCAAACTGGAAAGAGAAAGGGGATGGGATTACCTGGCAACTTGAACAGGTTGTAGGTGCTGAATTTAAAATCGGAATCAGGGCAAACGGTAAAGTTTCAAATGGTATACTAAAAATCACTGCAGGGAATTCAGTTCAGGAAGTTGAATTGCCCAATGATTTTTCCTCAGAAGACTGGACATACTTGTACCTTGCACAAGTACTATTGCTAAAAAACAAAGCCATTGATTTTTCAATTGAATTGGTATCTGTTGATAAAAGTAATACATTCAAAATCAAAGATATTGTTTTTGAAGCTTTATAGTCAAATTGTTATCACAAAACTTTGTTATGTAAATTTTCCACAAAAATAAATAGTACATTTAAAATTAAGAATATTATGTTTGTTATTAAAAAACATCATACCAATTTCAATCACACTAAATAACTCAAATGAAAAATTTGCATCCAATTCACTTTAACATTTGCCTTATTATTATATGTAGTTTGTTTTCAATAAATAATACTGTTGCCCAGGTATATAACATTAATGATGGGAGCACATTTCAAATGTGGCTTCCTGAGAACGCCCCAGCCATTAAAGGTCTGCTAATCATATTCCCCGGACTTGGTGGGAATACAACCAGAGTTGCTAGCGAAGAATCATTGCCAGCTGATATGGCACGAAGATATGATTTTGGCGTCGTTGGTATGACCCATTTTGCCTTATATACGCAGGAAGAAGCAGATTACTTTTTATCAATTATCGATTCGTTTTCACATATGGCAAACAGACCGGAACTGAACAATATCCCTTTTGCAATGACCGGATTTTCGCTTGGAGGAGGATCAGTTACAAATTTCAATTTTTTTTATCCTGAAAAAACCATCGCATATTACGCGCAAAGAACACATTTTGAAAACTATCCGAACGATAACATCAATTCATTAAATGCAAAAACACCGGCCTTGTTTCACCCCGGCGAATTTGACGAACGCTTACCTATTGCCGACAGTATTGTGAAATCGATTCGGGCACTTAAGGGGAATGCCCAATGATTGTAAACTGGAGTACCGGACACGGCACGAACGGCGATGGAGTGTGGTGGTTTGGCTACAGTTTTTTAGCTGACATGATTGAAGCACGTCTGCCTTGGAATAATATCAATACAGATAATCAAACACCTTTAAACAACATAAATATCGAAACTGGCTGGTTGGCTGATCATAAAAGCTGGGACACAATGACACAAATATATCCTTATGCTGATTTTCCCTCCGATAAAGATCCTTTACAAACCTCATGGTTGCCTAACTCTAAAATAGCGCATGCATATATTGCCGCATCAAGCTATAAATATTCAGAAACCACCACACAATATTTCGAAAACAAAGTTAGAATTACCGGCGATGCGAGAAATTTGCCAAGACTTGAAGAAGGAGATGAATATCTGCTAACGGTTTGGAATAATGATATAGAAAATCCTGATTCGGTATTTTTATATGACGGCGATATATTGATAGCAAAAGGTAAAACTGATAGTTTGAATTTTACCGATCACCCGGCAGCCGGATGGCATCAATACTGGGGAATCATTAAAGATGCTGAAGGAAGACAATTGCCAGGCACGACCCACATGATTTGGGTACATGGTTTTAATTTCAACCCGGGCAATTTACCTGTATTTGTACTTGATGGTCATGTTGCCTTTCAAGAAAACAAAGATACAATGGTTTGTTTTATTCCTGAAAAAGCCAATTCAGTAAGAGAATGCTATTTCCGGATTGAGCCTGATACATGTTCAGTCGCCGGCATGGATTTCGATTCCCTGACAGGAAAGGTAACTTTTTTGAATGAATATAACAAGTTCGGTTCAGATTCTTTCTATATTTCCTGCATCGACAGGGATAACCCCGAATTAGTTTACGAACGTTTTTTTACTTTAAGCGTATATTCAAACATTCCGAAGTTCGAACCTCTCTCCGAAATACATATTTTTGAAGATGATGATACTGTAGTAACAAAAAGATTAATTAACCGCCTTCCACTACATTCAATAGATTATACCATCGATGATGAAGGTCTTGATTTTATCACTTCCGAAGTTAATGAAGATAAGCAAAGCTTTTCTGTTTCTCCGGTTCCCGGGCAAAAAGGTTTTGGTTTCCTTAAAATACAAGCATACAACCTCGAAAATCTGGCCCATGTTTATACGGACAGTGTTATGGTGGGCGTATTTAACGATATCCGCTTTCAGGTAGATACAAATATTCTTGTAGCCCTTAAAAATAAACCGAATAGAGATACATTAGATATTATTCCATATAATAGCAAATATGATGTATCCTATAGCATGCCATACAGCAATTATATCAACACCTCACTTGTGAATGAAGAAAACGGCAGAATTTATTACCTGCTTGAAGGAGTACATCCCGGGACTTCAACTATTACCCTTACTGCTACCGAAAAAGAAAACAGCCTGAATACATACTTCAAAAACATAAATTTTGAAGTAAAGGAAATAAGTACGGGAATTTATTCAGGTACAGATGCATTGCCGCCTGTAAAAATATATCCAAATCCGGCAGAAGGGGTTTTAATCATTAAAAATGTACATTTTAATACCCCCTTTCAGGTTAGACTATATAACATTCATGGCAAATGCATGAAAGAAATTTCCAATCAATCAGTTATTGATATTTCAGAATTTAAGCCTGGAATCATTTTCGTAAATGTTACTTCTGCCAAACAATATACTAAATCATTTAAAATTATGATAAAATAAGGGCTTTTTTCTACTAATTTCTTGTCCCATAAGCTTTCGTTAAATTTTTGGCAGTTTTAAATATTTACATAATAGAAACGTTTATGAATTTATTATGAATATGAATCAAAAATGACTTGGGAGAGGTCGCATGTTTATAGCTAAAATGTATAAAAAAAAGTCTGAAAAAATGTCAGTTGAAATTCGTTCTTTGAATTAAAATCTATGGGGGGGCAGCATCACCGAAATATCCAAAGCATACCATACTCTGCCTGATATATTTTAAACTATTTAGTGCCACTATTTAAAGTACGCATTGAACGTTCTGTTTTACTTGTATATTTACCAATTGAAATTCCACAAAAATGCAATTTCCCTGACTCTGTCCTTCTAATTATTATCTTTAACTCGCTTCCCCTCTTACCTGAATTATGAGTAGGAACGCCGGTGGCGTCAGCCTCATACTCACTATACCTAAATGGTATTGTAATGTTCGATTTACTTAGTGTCGTTAATTTGTTACATTGTCAAAAATTTAATAGTTCTTTTTGGGATCATTCAATAATAGTTTCGTTTTATCGAATTCCTCACTATGCTGAAGTTGTAATCTGTATCCCCTGATCAAGTCAACTTCCACCACAGCGCTATCAATTTCAAGTTCAAGGAGGTGGCCACCTAAACTTTTGTCATCAGCGACAAAATGAAGGTGATAACCAGGTGCGTTGATGTCTATCATATAATCAGGACACCAAAGGCCAACTAATGTGCCGGTCATCTAAAACTTCCTTCAACCTTTTTTTAAACGGCCTTGTTTGTTTACTAACTGTTCCACATTTTATATTTTTAAAACGACCTTTTATCCGAAAGGCATAAAAAATATTTTCGCTTTGCAGGTAAGCGGATAGCTTTTCCCTTAATTCGTCATAACTTGAAATATTATTAAGATGAAAAGATATATCCACATCAAATTTAGTAATCATGGCATAGGGTGATAGTTCATTATCATCAGCTTCAATGATATTGCCTTCAGGCAGAACTTTATAAATGACGTTATCAACACCAACCATCTCCCCTTCAAGAAAATTGTATGTTCCGAGAGCGAGATCTCCATGTTTTTTCAGTTCTTTGATTGTCAGTTTGCCAGTATAGACTTTGTCGTTCAATGCACTCAAAATCGAATAGTGAAAAATATACTCTTCCGGTTTGTTTTGTCCTTTTAACTCTATTGATAAGGAAAGCACACTACAGGTATTTAATTGCGCGATACGCGGCTTACCCAATAACCTGGACCCTGGCGGGTGAAGTAACCCTGGCCTATTATCCTGACTTAAAAACAAACTGGGATTACTATAAAGACCAGTTTCGTTCACAATGGTCGGAAGTTGGGCGGTATTTACAAGCCAAGGACCCATACAACAGGTTGGTTACCGTGCATCCCGGGCCTGGCATTTGGGACGGAAAGCCACCGCTTTATGATATGAATGTAGTCGATTTTATTTTTCTCCAATCCGGGCACTCTAACTTTAAAACCCTTTCGAGAGCTGTTTCGCAGGTGAATGAGAACCTTGAATTATACCCGGACAAACCGGTTTTGCATGGTGAGGTTTGTTTCGAGGGGATGCAGGGCAGCTCATGGCAAGATATTCAGCGTTTTTTATTCTGGAGTAACCTCATGTCAGGTACTGCCGGTTTTTCTTATGGCGTAGAGGGAATCTGGCAATTTAATACCGAAGAACAATTATTTGGAACATCGCCACTGGGAAATGTCTGGGGGAATGTCCCCTGGGAAGAATGCATACATTACAAAGGATCGGAACAACTGGGACTGGCAAAACAATTTTTGGAAGAATTCGACTATTGGAATTTTAAACCCAACAGGGATTTAATCACATGCAAAAACGGGCACGGACTACATACTCCATATACTGTTGAAACATAAGAAAAAACCAGGATATCCTATCTCCCTGAAAAATTAAACGAAACAGGTGAATATAAAATGACGAAACTGGAACCTGGTAAAGAATATTTCTACCGGTTTTTTAACCCTGTGACAGGCGAAAAATACAGGAAACAAAAGTTTACAGCCAATGAGCATGGTGAATTTATTATACCACGGTCTCCAGTTATGCATGATTTCGTGTTTGTGATAGAAGAAAAACCATAATGCCGGCAGGTTTGTAAAGCCTGACACGGCCAAGCCGGAATGGATTAACTTATTTTAACCTTTTTGGGTTTGATCGCTAAACCTGCCGGCGTGCCTGCACCCGGCAGCGTTGTAAATAATATTTTCTGTCAAAAAAAATACAGGAAAATAAGAACTAAGGTAATTAGTGTCCATCCATAAAGTCAAAAAGTCCTCGAATTTTTCGAATTAATACGAATGATTATGTCATAAATTCGTTTTAATTCGTTTAATTTGTGGATAAAAAAAATTGACATAGTCAAAAAGTCCACTTTGTGGACAGGCACTCATTATTTTAACACCATGAAAAAAATAATATCTTTTCTTAGTTTCATTGTTTTTTGTTCAGTGAACTATGCTCAAACACCGGGTGAATATGATTTACACGAATACCCGTTTTCTCATTATGGTTCTTATATGTCAATCCTGTATAAGACGGCTGCCGGCGAAAGTCAGCCTGGTCTGTTTTTGCAGGATGTTTCAGGTCGAAGGTTATGGCACTGGAAAGGAATTTTTAAAATCGAACCCTTGGCAGAAGGAAAACCCATAGAATTCAAAGCCGGGGCTACATCATCTAAATTAACCATAGCAACCGACAAAGGAACGATTGAAATTGCTTATGAAGGGCCGGATATCATTCGTTTCAGGGGCGAAAAAATTGGTTTACGGTTAACCCAGTACGTCAAAGATGGCAGTAGCCAGAGTTTCCCGATAAACAAAGAGGAGACCCAATGGCGAGTACAGATGGGTGGATATGACAATTATGTGTTTACCGCTCTAAATGGGGAAGTCAAAGGCGATCCTGCCCATACAGTAACCCTGAAACCAATACCTGACCGTCCCCAGCTCATTTTAACCATTGAGCCTGATGAAAATGGTATTTTCGAATTTGCATGGGAACAATACCAGGATGCCTGGGCCCGGAAAAATTATCCGAAGCCATTTGACCGGTGTGTAAAAGAGAGTGAAGACCATTTGCAACATTTTTCTGAAAAACTTTTGAACGTTTCCGATGAATATCTGGCAGATGTGGCACGCCGACTGGGCAAACATGACGAAGCAAGCGAGTGGAAACGCAAATCGGATAATCTTTTGAATCACCTTATCAAAGAATTATGGAATGGTGAATTGT
>CAZVTW010000082.1:0-15870 GCA_964629805.1 uncultured Bacteroidales bacterium
AAGAACATCCGAAAATGAAAGACTGGATCATTGCCGCGATGTTGTTTTGGACAAAAATCCAGCACAGGGAAGGGTCATTTGATGAATTCTATCCTTATGAAAGGGGTTGGGTGGGACCTACCGCTTTTACAATGTATACGATTGCAGAAAGTTACATGCTGATGAAGCCTGATCTCAGCCCTGAACAAGAGAAAATTATTCTTGGAGCCATCAGGAAAGCAGCCAAATTTATCCTGAAAGGCGAATCAGAGGAAGACCATTTAGCCAACCATCATGCAATGGCCTGCCTGGCTGTGTGGAAGGCTTACGAATCAACAGGTGATGAAAAATTTAAAACAGGATTTGAAAAAGTATGGAACACTTTTTTATGCTATCATAATCATGATGAAGGCTGGTCGCGTGAGTATGACGGTACGGACCCGGGCTATTTATCTGCCACGGTATCATTTCTTGGCAAGATATACAAAACCAATAAAAGAGATGATATTTTCAGGGTATTGGAGCAGTCGGTACGGTTTTCATCTTATTTTGCCTATCCCAATGCATTTTATGCCGGTAGCGCGGGAAGCCGAAATACCCTGCATTTCTACCCCCACGGGTATGAAATACTTGGTCAGGATATTCCCCTGGCTAATGCAGTTGCACAACAGATGCTACGCGGATTGTCAGAAAACAAACTTGTTCCCCCGGAAATTATGACTGACAGGTACCTGTTTTACCGCGTCCCTGAATTCTTACTATCTTATCTGGATTACTCACCACCCCGAGAGAATAACCGGACCCTTTTACCCTGGCAAAAAATTGATTTACATACCTGGTTTGAACAATCCGGAATATATGCCAGAAGGCTGGGAGATTATTATTTGCTTGCTAACCTGGCAAAAGGAGGTGTTATGAAAATTTTCAACATACCTGAAAGAAAGCTCGTTTACAATGACTGTGGAATGATAGGCAAATTAATTAAAGGCAGTATAGTTACTTCTCAGTGGATTGATCCTGACTACTCAATCAAAATTGAGCCTGATACAATATCAGTTGAAGGGTTATTTAATAAAGTCCCTTCAAACAAGACCTTTACATTATTTAAAAATTTAATATTCAGGGGGGTACTGTTTTTGCTGGGCTGGAATCCGGCATTTGCACATTTTTTGAAAGGACAGATACGTAAAACCCTGATTCTTGGTCAGCGTAAATTACCGGTAAAATTCACCCGTCGCATAGAAATGAAAAATTCATTTTTTACTCTGACCGATAAGATACAAATCACCGGAATATTGCGTTTTGAATCCCTGTCTTTTGGAGATGAATTTTTTGTACGGTATGTACCGCAATCACGATTTTTTCAAAGCCAGGAACTTGAAGTATCCGGTGATGTTCTTAACAGAGAGGATTTAAAAAAACTGAATACTGAAAAGGAATTTATCAGGGAGAAAACCATTCCGTGATTGCGTTTGTATTGACCCTGAAAAGAACTATTTATCGCATTATGGCAACACGAAATGATTTGACATCATCATATCCGGCAATTCTGATTCCCTTAACAAAAATAATTGAATTATCAGGTCAGTAGCAAAAGTCTAAAGCATGACAATTAAAAAACAGATAAGAATTCATCATTAGGAATTTAAAAAAGCATGAAGCGATGAAACAGCGTCTTTTTCAACAAAACGCCTGGAATCCATTTTCAGGTTCTCATTTTTTTTATGCGGTTCTCATTCTGAATCTTTTGCCTTTATTGTTTTTCAGATTCTTCCCTTCTATGGACGGACCAGCACATTTATATAATGCACGTTGCGTGTATGAACTATTCAAAGGAAATGAGTTACTCACGAAGTTCTATACTTTCAACCAAAACATCTTCACGAACTGGACTGACCATCTTATTATGGGTTTTTTAAGTCAGTTTTTACCTGCCTGGCTGTCAGAAAAGTTGTTTTTACTGGCCTATGCAATCTTCCTGCCGGTCATGTTCCGAAAACTGGTTTTAATTATCTCACCGGAAAATGCTTACATTTCGTATCTGATTTTTCCGTTTGTATATACATTTCTTTTTATCCTGGGCTTTTATAATTTAAGCCTGGGTGTTTTGCTCATCATTCTCTTTTTCTATTTGTATTACAGGTACCATGATAATCTTTCATTAAAACGCAGCATCATTTTATTTATAGTGTTCACCAGCTTATATGTGACACATGCATTTATGTACCTCATATGCGGATTAGCAATTTTCCTTGTATTGGTATTCGGATTTCTTATTGGGTATAAAGATGCCGGCTGGTCAAATAAATATGTCAAAAAATTTTTACAGCATCTACTAACCCTTTTTATTATAGCACTTCCCAGCCTTATTATATTTTTCATTCAAATGACAGCACGAGTATCTCCTGAAGGCGGAGAACATGTATTCAAAAAGAACTGGGAATTGATGAAATGGTTAATTGATAGCAGAACACTTATCGGTTACAATTATCATATCGAAAAAAACTACTTGTTTCTCCTGGTATTTATTTATATCTGGGCGTTTTACGAACATCTTATTTTCAGGATTAAAACGTATCAAAAACCTGAAAACGGATTTTGGTCTGTTATCCTTTCTGTTTTTAAAGGATACGATGCCTGGATACTGGCTTCATTGTTTTTATTTATTTTGTATTTTATTTTACCATATCAGTTTTCCGGCGTTGCCGGCTTTATGTCCTTCAGGATTGCCATACCAATGTACATATTTTTCTTTATCTGGTCAATTTGGGGATCATACTCGAAACGGTTCCGGTATTTTTTGGTTTTTGGTTCTGTCATTAGCACGATACTCATTTCCGGCTATTATTATACAAAGGTAAGGGGTCAAAATAAGTATGCACGTGAAATTGTAAAAATATCAAACCATATTGAACCTAATAGTGTGGTCTTGGATCTGGATTACTCTGACAATTGGCTTGGAAATCACTATTCCAGCTACCTGGGCATTGATAAGCCACTTGTTATTCTAAAAAACTATGAGGCATACAGCAATTCATTTCCGTTAAAATGGGATACAACATCATTCCCGGCCTTATATCTGGGAAATACAAAATTGCAGGAAACAGGTATTGGCTCAGTACCTGAATATACAAACGGCAAAATGACCATCGATTATGTTTTTATCGCAGGAACACATAACATAACTGAAAATGAATATACAGAACAATATATGCAAATAATCAAATCTGAGTATAGAAAAGTAGTTCAATCAGAAAAAAAACCATATGAATTATATCATTTAGAAAAATAAAAATATATTAACAGCAATGAATATCAATACATTATCTGTCATCATACCCGCATATAACGAGGAGAAGACAATTACAGAAATCCTGCTGAAAGTGAAAAATGTTAAACTTTTTCAGAAAATACAAAAAGAAATCATTGTGGTAAATGATTGCTCTGTGGATAAAACCAGGCAGGTTGTTGAAGAATTTATAAAGAAACACAGCAGTCATGATATAATACTTATTGATCAGCCTGTTAACATGGGAAAGGGAGCTGCTATCCACAAAGGCATAGAAGCAGCAAAAGGTGATTATTTAGTTATCCAGGATGCTGATTTGGAGTATGATCCGGAGGAGTACAATATTTTGCTGAAACCTGTTCTGGATGGCTTTGCTGATGTTGTCTACGGTTCACGATTCATGGGAGGAAATGCACACCGAATACTTTTTTTCTGGCATTCAATAGGAAATAAATTTTTGACTTTCCTTTCAAATATGTTTTCTAATCTTAATCTGACTGATATGGAGACCTGCTATAAGTTGTTCAGATCTGACATTATCAAAAATATTGACCTGAAAGAAAAACGTTTTGGTTTTGAACCTGAGGTTACAATTAAGATTTCGAGGGTATCAAAGATACGAATTTACGAAGTGGGCATCTCATATTATGGCAGAACCTATGACGAAGGAAAAAAAATTAACTGGAAAGATGGTCTTCGTGCTGTTTATTGTATTTTAAAATATGGACTGTTTGCCAGGAAGCCCAAATTGAAAAGAAAGATTTCTCATTAATTAATTTCCTGTGTTGCATATGCAAAGATCATCACTGAACATTTTTTTCGGCTACAGACCGGCCCTGTTTTTTAGTCTGATACTTTTTATCCTTTTAGCTGTCATTACCTGTTACTCTGAAGGCACCTACGGTGGAGAAGATGATTTGCACCATTACAGGATGGCCAGGTATAGTTTTCAATATCCTGAAATGCTGCTTGATCTCTGGGGCAAACCGGTCTTCACACTGTTTGCAGCGCCTTTTGCGCAAGCCGGCTACTTTTTGCATCGTCTTTTTAATGTCCTCATTTCGATTCTTACAGGATTCTTCGCCTTTTTACTGGTCAGGAAACTTGGATATAAAAATGCCCCATTAGCCATTATTTTTGTTTGCTTTACGCCGGTATACCTGGCATTAACAATATCAGGAATGACAGAAGTATTCTGCAGCTTCCTGATTATTACCGGATTTTATTTCCTTTCAGTGAAAAAATATCCGGCCAGCGCTGTTATCATTTCCTTTCTACCCTACGCCAGGCTCGAGGCAACTTTATTACTGCCACTGTTTGCTTTATTTTATTTGAAAGATTTTAATTTCAAGCTTATTTACAACCTCGTTCAGATCAAAACATCAAAAATCAATAAAAACAGGAATGTATTCAGTACTGAGTTAAAAAAACTCATTCCGGTTCTGTTACTTTCTTCAGGAACACTTATTTATACCATTATTGGCTACTTTGTGTTTGATGATTTTTTATGGTTAATACATAAAATGCCTTATTCAGGTAGTTCAGCTAAAACATATGGCAGTGGAAATTTCTTTTTTTATTTCATTTCATACAGGCAAATTGCCGGAATTCCCCTGGCTTTTCTTTTTCTGACCGGTTTATTGCATTATTTCTCCGGCCTGAAAATAAAAAGTTTAAGCCAGCATCGGGTTGCTATTGAATTACTTATTATTCTCTCTTTCTTCACTATCTTGTTATTTCATTCTTTTGTCTGGTGGCTCGGGACAGGAGCAATGGCGCTAACCCGCTTTATAGCAGTTATCTCTCCTTTATTAGCCATTATTGCACTTAGAGGATATAATTTTCTGCATAACCTCATACCCTGGAAACCTGTTAAATATGTATTTGCCAGTTTAATCGCCATTTACATTGTAATCACAGCTTTTCAGACTTACAAATTTCCAATACCTTTGAATGGCGAGCAAAAAGTCATACAGGAAGTATGCACATGGATAAAGCAACATGAGCTGGACAGCAATAAAATTTATCATTTTAATCCCTACGTCTGGCATTTTCTTGATAAAAATCCCCATGACAAAACAGAGATGCAGGATTGGTTTGTCAACAGGAAAAAACCGGAAATTGGTACACCTGTAAACAGTCTTTTCGTTTGGGATGCTCACTACGGACCAAATGAAGAACATATGAGTCTGGATTTACTGAAGGAAAATCCCTGTTTTACGCTGCTCAAATCTTTTCACCCTGAGCATCAGTTAAAAACCCTCGGCGGATATGATTATGCTGTTTATGTGTTCCAGCGGATTGAATGCCCGTCCGAAGAAATCCGGATTCCTGATAATTTATTTTTATCTGCCCGGGACAAACATTCAGGAAAGATTATCAGATTTAATGATTATGAGCAGGAAATATCTCATGATGACACACCGGGTATTGATGCTTATAGCGGTACATCATATTTTCATCTGACATCCGAAGACAAATACCACCTCATTCTTGAAGAGGCTTATTCAAATATTTCAAACAACGACTCAACAAGATATCGTATTGCTCTGGCATATTATCCGTTGAAGGCAGAGCACAATACCCCCCTACTATTGGTTCGCTCCATACAGCATAATGGCAAGATTTATTATTATCGTACTTCAGCCAGGAAGCCGGGAGAGATGGATGATGGAAGATGGAATACGTTTATCATAGAAGATTCTTTCCGAAACCTTAAATCAAAAAATGATATTGTGAAAATCTATTTATGGAACAGACACAAGGGAGATTTTCTTATAGATGCATTTCTTGTTGAAATTTTATAAAAAAATACTATTTTTGAATAATTTTGTTTTTTATAAAAAATCTAACAATGAGAAAATTACATCTGTTTTTACTTTATATCTTTTTCGCTGTTTGTTCCGGTGTTTTTGCGCAACCTATCTCTCTGCATCCTGATAATTCCCATTATTTCATTTACCAGGGGAAGCCAACTGTTCTGGTCACATCTGCTGAACATTACGGGGCAGTTTTGAATAAAGATTTTGATTTTAAGACTTATCTTCAAACCCTCCATGATGAAGGGATGAACTACACCAGGATTTTTGCCGGCTCGTATGTTGAAATTCCCGGTAGTTTTGGGATTGAGAATAACACCCTTGCCCCCGCAACCGGTAGCTTTATGGCGCCCTGGCAGAGAACAAACGAGAAAGGATTGTACAAAGGTGAAAACAAATTTGACCTGTCAGCCTGGAATCCTGATTATTTTAAAAGACTGAAAGACTTCATTTCTTTTGCTCAGGAATTAGATATCATTGTTGAGGTTACTTTTTTTTGCTCAACTTACCAGGATTCATATTGGGAGCGTAATCCATTTAACCCGGGAAATAACATCAACAACATTTCTCCGGACCTGAACAGGAAAAAGTCGAACAACATGGACAATGGCAAATTATTGTCTTTTCAGAAAAAAATGGTACAAAAAATTGTCACTGAGCTTAATGAGTATGACAATATTTTTTATGAAATCCAGAACGAACCATGGGCTGATGGTCCTGTCAAAGTGATGAGAACATTGCGAACCCTTAATCCTGATCCGGGTAAAGGGAAATGGTACAAATGGGCTGAAATGGCTTCTGATGCTTCCCTTGAATGGCAACAAACAATGGCAAAAGTAGTCACAGAGACAGAAACAGATTTACCTAAAAAACATCTCATTGCCCAAAATTATACGAATTTTAAACACGCTGTTGAATTCATTGAGCCTGAAATTTCAATTATCAATTTTCATTATGCCTGGCCACAGGCTGTCTGGATGAACTACGCCTGGAAAAGACCTGTCGGATTTGATGAATCTGGTTTTGCAGGTAGTTCAGATACCACTTACCTCAGACAGGCCTGGCAGTTTATGCTTGCAGGCGGGGCTATTTTTAACAATCTTGATTATTCATTTTTTGTAGGTTACGAAGACGGGAAAGGCATAAATGATGCTCCTGGTGGTGGTAGTGCAACATTGAGAAAACAACTCAAATACCTCCGCTCCTTTATTGAATCTTTTGATTTTGTAAAAATGGCGCCTGACTTTCATATTGTACATCATTCTCCCGGCCTCCAGTGGCAGGCCATTTCAGAGCCGGGCAAACAATATGCTGTTATTTTTACCGGTGTTCCTACTGATTGGGTAAAACTGAACCTGCCGGAAGGAAATTACCGTTACGAGTTTATATCTCCTTTCTCCGGTGAAATACTCAAAAAAGATGTCATCAATGTCAATAATAATGCAATGACCAAATTAGATTTTCCACTTTTTGAGCATATGGTTGGATTGAAAATATATTAGTTTGTACAAGCCCAATATCTGTTCATTTGGATATTTATTATTGCCCCTAGCTTTTAATGTCAATATTTTGCTATGATTTTATTCAAAGGGATGTTCTTTTGTAAAATCAGGATTGTAATGATGACGACTTCCCCATTCCTGGAACCAGCCCTTATGAAAACCGAGTTGTTCAATATAGTTCTTGACTTCAAGATATTCACTTTCATAAACCGGTCTTGATAAAGAAGGATGAAAACGAACTGATTCTGTTGGATTATACTGAGACATTAAAGAAATGTGTAAATTGACAGATATTTCTTCTGCAATTATTCGAAAAGCTTCCTTTGAATTTTCCGTCAGTCCGGGCAATACAAGATGCCGGATAATAATCCCTGATTCTGCAGGACTATTTTCACCGGAAATGAGCGTTGAGCCTTTTTGCCGGTACATTTCCCTGATGGATTTAAGCGCGATGTCACGATACCCGGGAGCATCTGATAACTCAACTGCCAAATCATCAAAAGCATATTTAAAATCCGGTAAATATATGTCAACTAAGCCTTCTAACATTCTAATTGATGCTGCATTGTCATATGAATTGGTATTAAAAACAATCACCGGGAAATATCTTTGTTTGTGTAATTCCTCAACAATTCTCATCATCCAGGGGATTTGATGAGAAGGCGATATAAAGCCAACAGCTGTCACACCCTGGTTTAATATGTTGATTATTTTATCTGTTGCCCGGGACAGATTGATATATCTCTGCTGTGTATCTGTGATATTTCTGCTAATCTGATGGTTTTGACAGTAAACACATTGCATATTACAATGAGAGAAAAACACGTTACAAATGCCCTTTTCTCCGCCCAGAGCCGGCTCCTCTCCACGATGAAGACAGATTGATGAGATATGCAGTTCTGCATCCGTTTTGCAATATCCTGTTTTGCCATTTATTCTGTCAGCAGCACAGGTTCTTGGGCAAAGGTTACATAAATGAAAAAAAGGTTGGAAATTATTATTTATTGATGACATTATTTACATGTTTTATTCTGTACACCACATGATAAAGAACAGGTATGACCACCAGTGTTAAAAAGGTTGAAACCAGTAATCCACCGATAATAGTCCAGCCCATCGGCGCCCATAAAGTACCTCCCTGCAAAGTCAGAGGAAGCAGTCCGCCAATGGTTGTCAGGGTTGTAAGAATAATAGGAGTAAACCGGGTTTCACCAGCTTCCTGCAAAGCCTGAAAAATTGTTTTCCCATCGGAAACGAGTTGATTTGTGTATTCAACAAGGATAATGGAGTTGTTTACAACAATACCAACCAAACTTATCAAACCGATAAAGGCTGTGAATGAAAAAGTATATCCTGCAATCAGCAGTGCGAACACCGAACCGATAATTGCCAGGGGCACAGCAACAAAGATGATTAATGGCTGAAAGAAAGACTTGAATTGTAATACCAAAACCGCAAAAATGGCAATAATAGCAATGACAATAGCTCTTTGCATGCCACCAAAAGTTTCTTTCCTGCTTTCAAGTTCTCCGGCAATATAATAGGAATATCCCGGCGGAAAATTATAATGATTAAGTTTTTGTTTGACAGGAGCAATCACCTCATCAAGGGTGTATCCTTTCTGTATATCTGCAGTTATGGTAGCATTTCTGTCTAAATTATAATGAGAAATAATCCCCGGAGCTTTTCTGAATTCTATTTCAGCAAGTTGACCCAATGGTATCATACGACCCGATAGTGACTGAATATAGATTTTTTCAAAATCATTTATGGAGGTTTTCTCTCCGACTGGTAATCTTAAAACAATATCATATTCTTTCCCTTTTTTGTCCCTGTAATTTGATACTGACATACCATTCATGGCCATCCTGATGGTTTTGTCTATTGTTGAAACAGGTACACCATACATGCCAGCCCTGTCTTTGTCAATATTGACAAACAGGTTTGAACTGACTTTATCTATATGGTTTTCGATATTTATTGTGCCCTGGGTTTCCCTGATAAAACGTTCTGCATCAGCAGCAATTCTTTTAAGTTCATCAAGGTCCTGGCCAATAATGTATAAAACAACAGGGGCTTCAATAGGTACACCCTGCTCAAACTCCTTAATGTTAATTTTTGCCCCGACGTAGTCACGGAAAAAATTTCTGAGTTGACTGATGAATTGATCAAATTTTTCAACTTCATATTCATATAATTCAACATATATGTCTGCAAAATTTTTTGAATAGTTTTTTGGGAAAACATTATAGTAAATTCTCGGATTTCCATGACCCACATTGGTGGCATATCGTTTTACATCAGGCATTGTATCAAGCACAGAAACGATATACCGGGCAACCTGGTCAGTTTTTTTTAAATTTGTTCCAGGCGGCAGGTTTGCACGAATCATAAACTGGGGTTGTTCTGCCTTTGGGAAGAAGCTGATACCCACATATCTGAACAAAAAAACGGATAATAACAAAAGAAAAAGAGTTGAGCTGATGATCAGCCAGTTATTGTTTAATGCAAAGCGAATCGTTTTCCTGTACGGCCCAGTGATAAATGCTGATAATAAACGGCTGAATATGTTTTTGTTTGATGTTTTGGTTTGGTGAGGCTTTGTGAAATACATGGTAGCAAGCATGGGATTGAGGGTAAGGGCAATAAACAATGAGATGCTGAGCGTGGCAATAATAGTTACAGGCAGGCTTCTGATAAAATCACCGGCCTTGTCGGGCATCATAATAATAGGAATAAAAGCGAGCAATGTGGTAAGTGTAGCGCTGATAACCGGCCATCCTATCTGGGATGTACCTTTAATTGCCGCATCACGGGGGGAATATCCCATATCCCTGAAACGGTTGATATTTTCAACAATGACAATTGAATTATCTACAAGGAGCCCCAAAGCGACAACCAACCCGGCAATTGATATCTGTTGCAGGCCAAAACCTGAAATATCAACAAATCCAAGTCCGATGATGATGGATAACGGGATAGCAGTGATGACAATCAGGGAAGATTTAAAACCCAAAGAAAGCACAATAAGCACACCGACAATGATAATACCCTGCAATAAATTTCCCAAAAAGCCATTTATCCTGTCATCTACAAGATTTGACTGGTTAAAAACGATTTGTAAAGATATATCTGAAGGAAGCTGTTTTTTTATTCTGTTGGTTGATTCATGGATATCTGACATAATATGGAAAATATTATATCCCTCCTTTTGTAAAACTGTAAAAAAAAGAGCGTTATGCCCCTGATATCTTGCCAGGTACTTTTCGTCCTGATAATCAAAATTAACATCTGCAATGTTTTTCAGATACACGATTTTTCCCTGCCGGGTATGAACAATGGTATTTTTGATTTCCCGAAGGTTATTGTATGAGCCACTTGTTTTTATGCTGAAAACATTATCGCCCAGATCAATACTACCTCCCGGAATATTGGCATTGGTACTCTGAATAGCATTAATAACCTGGTCAACAGGAATATTCATCTGTGCCATTGATTCCAAATCAAGAGAAACACGGATTTCCTGTTGGCGTATGGCAAATTCCTCAACTTTACGCACACCGCTTACTTTCTCGAGTTGCTTTTTAATCTGTCCTGACCAATATTCCAGGACTTTTGGTTCGGCTGAATCTGAAACAAGCGCGTACTGAAGGATAGCAACATCAGTGCTGGTATATTGATTTATATCAAGTTGCATCATGTCATCGGGTAAATCAGAGCGAATATTGTTGATCTTTTGCACTACCTCATCAAATTTCTCCTGCGCATCTGTTTCATAGCTAAATTCAACACTGATGTAAACAAAACCCTCCTGTATTGAAGTTTTGATCTTTTTAATATCGTCAAGTTCGTTTACTGCTTCTTCGATTGGTCTGGCGATTAATTCTTCAAGGTCAACAGGACTGGAGCCGGGATATACGACTAAAATACCTGCTCCGGGAATATATACGACCGGATTTTCACTTCTGGGCATTCGAAGGAAAGATGAAATGCCGAAAATTGTCAATAAAAGAAATATCACGATTGTAAATTGATAATTATCGACAGATAATTTTGGTATTTGCATGTTTTCAATGTTTGATGCTATTTTTTAATCCTGGCATTTTTTCCTGAAAGTTGTATTTCGCACCCTTCGTAAATATATTCTGCCCCTTCTGTAACAATATGCTCAATCTGCTTTTGATTTAATTCTACCAAAGCAGCATTTTCTCTGATGTCCCTTACAGAAACCGGATATTTAACAGCCTTACCTTGTTCAAATGCATAAATAAAACCCTTTTCACCTGAGGGATCTAAAAGCGCTTTGTATGGAACTATGTAATATTCATTTTTAACCGAGGAGAAAATTTCATTTTTCACAATGAAACCGGATGCCATTTCATATCCCATATCATCCATTTGAATCTCAACTTCATATGTCCCGGTATATGGATCAGCTAATGAACCTTTTTCTACGACAATTCCCTGAAAAACTGTATCTGCATAAGACCTGATTTGTATCTGTGCGGAATCGCCGGGTGAAATCTTCACAATTTCACGGTCAGTGACTGATGTTTTTACTATCCACTTATGTTTTGATGAGCCAAAAAGTATGACAGGATAACCGGCAGCTGTGATTTCATTTATATCGTTCATAATTTTTAATACAATTCCGTCAGCAGGTGCTTTAATATATGAATTTTCAAGGTTAAACCGGAGAATTTCAAGATTCGTTTTGGCAATATCATAAGCAGTTTGAGCATTTTGCATTTGTTCGAGTGTAGCAACACTGTCTTTGTATAAATTCCGGACTCGTCCGAGGTCTCTCGCTGCCTTTTCGAGGGCCAATTCTACCTGTTTAGTTTGTGCCTGTATTTCAGTCAATTTCAAACTGGCAAGAAGTTGTCCTTTTGAGACCCTCTCCCCTTCCTTAACCTGAATCTGTTCAATGATACCTCCGGTTTTAAAACTCAGCTTTATCTCTTCGGAAGCTGTAATTTGCCCGCTTGAATGAATAATCTCCTGAAACACTCCTTTTCGAAGAGGCGCAGTTTGTATGTAAACAGTATCTTTCTCAATTGATGGCCCTTGTCGGTTCTGACAATTGTACAAAATAAAAACAAAGGGTGTAAAAACAACGAAAAAATTTTTTAGCATAACATATTCCTGTTTTTATCAAGTTTTTTAGAAATAAGAACACGAAAAATAAGCAGGTGAAATGTCTATTTTCACAAGGTCACACATTGATGAACAATTTTGCTAAACTCCGGGAGTTTTTCTCCGTCAGATTCAAAAATACTGCCAAGAACAATCATATCAGCGCCTGATTTACAAGCTGCATAGATATTTTCTTCAGATTTAAGACCTCCTCCAACAATAAGAGGCAAATGAGTGTTTTTACGAACTTCACTGATCATTTCAGGTGGCACTGGTGAATCTGCCCCGCTTCCTGCATCAAGATAGAGTTGTTTCATCCCAAGCATTTCTCCGGCCAGGGCAGTTGCAACTGCAATATCATATTTATCTGCGGGTATAGGCCGTGTATTACTCATATACCCAACAGATGTTTGTTTTCCACCATCAATAAGCATATAACCGGTGGAAATGATTTCAAGATTGCTGTTTTTTAGAAATGGGGCCGCTTTAACCAGGTCGCCTATCAACAACTCCGGATTTCTTCCTGAAATCAATGAAAGCAGCAAAATACCGTCGGCTTGATTTGATACCTGCAGAACACTACCGGGAAATAAGACAACGGGAATGTCACTTCCCCTTTTTATTTTTTTTATTAAAGGTTCCGTTGAAATTGTGATAAGACTCCCTCCAATAAGAATATAATCAATCTCAGCCTCATTACATAAGCGGATAACATCTTTTAGGTTGTCCAGGTTCTGTTTATCCGGATCAAGGAGCACTGATAATACCTTTCTCCCTTGTTTTTGTGCATTGATTATCGATTTATATATCATGATTACTTTTGATTGTATTGTTTCATAAGACTTTAACCATTGAAATTGCCTTACATTTTGAAAACGAAGATAAAGTTTTTTTTTGAAGGCAAAATGAATTTTTTTAAAGTGCTTACCTAAAATGTTTTGGCATTTACCAGTTAACATTTTTAACCAGTATTTTCCGATAAAAATAGATTCATTCAAATACTTTTATCTTAAGATTCTCCTCTCGAATATCCCGAGAGAAAAATTTTTCGGTTGAAATATACGCCTAAACAGTTACTATCATCTAATTAGTGTGTATCCATAAAGTCAAAAAGTCCACTTTGTGGACAAACACTAATTATATTTGATAAAATTATTATTTTTTAAAATTTCATTTATATTTGAAAAAAATTCAATATTAACAATTTTAAATCTGACAAGTATGGAAGAAAACGAAATGCTCATTGGTATTCTCATTATCATTGCAGCTGGTGTTGCCAGCCTCATCATGCTTTATGCTATTTTCAGACGCTCTGTTGTTTTTACAATTGGCTCGGTATTTCTGGTAGCTATGGACCTCGTTGCTATTGTTGCTTATTTTTGCGGTATTCAGGGAATCAGACATATGTTTTGGGGTGTTCCTGTAGCTATGTTGCTTTTATTTTCTGCGTTTTATATTATTCAGGTTAGCATTCGAAAACCACTCGAAAAATTAACAGTCAAAGTTGTCAAACTCTCCAGGGGGGAAATTAATACAGAATTTTCCGATCTTGAATTTAAGGGACATGATGAACACTCAAGAATTTTAGATGCCTTTAAAATAGTATCAAAAAAACTTTTTAACATGATCACTGAAATAAAAACAACCTCTGAAAATCTCCATACTGCCAGCAAACAATTGGCTGACAGCTCTTCTCAACTGACACAGGGTACAAACAGGCAGGCTGCTTCAGCAGAAGAAGTTTCTTCATCGGTTGAAGAGATGGTTGCTAATATTCAACAGAATTCTCAAAATGCCGGCGAAACAGAAAAAATTGCGGGAGACTCACTCCAAAGCATTCATGATGGCTCTAAAGTCACTTTGAATACAGTAAGCAAGATGAAAGAAATAGCCGGAGAAATATCGATTATCAGTGATATTGCATTTCAGACCAATATTTTGGCTCTTAATGCTGCTGTTGAAGCAGCCAGAGCAGGTGAACACGGTAAAGGATTTGCTGTTGTGGCATCGGAAGTGAGAAAATTGGCTGAAAAGAGTAAATCTGCTGCTGAAAAAATTGTCAATTCTTCAAAATCAGGATTGACTATTGCTGATGAAGCCGGAAAAAAACTCACAGAACTGATTCCAAAAATGGAAAAAACAGCCAAACTTGTTCAGGAAATTGCTCTGGGAAGCAATGAACAGGATTCAGGGGCACGACAAATTAATAGTGCAGTACAAGAACTCAACTCGATTATCCAGGAGACAGCCACTGCGGCAGAAGAACTCTCTTCAAATGCCGAAGAACTCAATTCACAGGCTCAAAAATTGACAGAACTTATAAGTTATTTTAAATTAACCCGGAATTAAAATTTCTCAATTCAGTCCGGATGAGGATTGTCTTGACTGAATCGAGTCTCAACAACCTGGAGATTGCTGACAAATGGACTTTTAGGGGTGGACTCATCTATTGTAATCCTGCTTATCATATCAAAATAAAATATTTAAGTCAAAATTATTCGAATATTTACAAATAATTCAAATTTCATATCCCATAATATACAAAAGCGTCCCAATAATATGGTTTTTTTGTATTCCTCTCCAAAATCACCATTGATGAATTTGCGTTTTGTGAGTGTTATAGCTTCATAAAAAGGCACTTGTTGTTCTTTTGCTATACGGCACATTGTTGTCATAATAGTTTTCGTGGCTTTGTCATCAAGCTGCCAGAGGGAGACACACAACCCGTCACATCCTGCCAGCAGGAATGCATGAATCTGGCCTACTGCGCCTTCACCATTGTAGATTTTACCCAAACCTGTTTCACAAGCAGAGAGGTTTGCAAACCTGGCATTATACCATAACGCTATTTCTTCCATTCGCAGGTAGCCATCTTCTTCTGTTGTATCGCTTAAGGATAATACCAGGGTTGAGAGCTCAGGTATCCTGGTGCCTGGATAAGAAAATATTGGCAGTGAGGAAATTAAAACAGCATTTTTTTATTACTTCAGGTCTGCAGGGCACTTTTACTCAAAATGTCAGACTGACAAATCGCGAAAAGGAAATATTAAAACTCTGGATGATAAAGGGATTAAAATAAGCATGGATGGTAAAGGCAGGGCAATTGACAACATATATATAGAAAGGTTCTGGAGAACCCTAAAAC
>CAZVTW010000083.1:0-15850 GCA_964629805.1 uncultured Bacteroidales bacterium
CCGGATTTTTGAAACGGTCATTTTAGATAGTATAGGTAAATATAATCTTTACATTGTTATGAATTTTGACAACAAAAAAATAAGCGATGTGCTGAAAAAAATAGACCCCAATAAATTACTCATTTTAGACTGGGGTGAGTATAAACATGAAAATTATGCTTATGTTTGCCAGGATTTTGGTGAACAACCCTACCAATGCCTGAATGAAGCTTCAGAATATCTCAGGAAATATACAGCTTTTAATTTTCTTTACCCGAAAGATTCTGTTCATCCATTGGAAACATACACATATTTTGTGAAATTTTGCAAAGAACAAAATATACCACATACTTTTTTGTCGCAGATAAATCATGATAATGTCCGGCAAAAAGAAGCATTTTTTGTTTTCAGACAAAAGGACATTGCTAAACTATTAAAAATAATAAAAGAAAAAGAGTTCATAACCGGTAAGGATATAGGGATTGTTGCATATAATGACAACCCGCTTTATGAAGTCCTTGAAGGGGGTATTACAACTATCTCCACAGATTTTATGCAGATGGGTAAAAAAGCTGCTGAATTTGCAACAACAAAAGAAGAGACCAGGGAGATTATCCCCACAAAATTAATCATGAGAAAGTCATTATAGACTTTTTTGGCTGGATGTAATAGTTTGCTGAAATAATAAGTATATCACTAGTAGGCATATAGAAGTGGACTTACTTATTTTATTGGAAATACCGATTGTTTATCATACCAGTGCTGATTTAGCCGGTATAACAGAAATAGATGATAATTTACTTTATTTTAATAATTTTTAATTAATATATGATGAACAGATTACAAGGTTCTTTACCAAAAATTGGTATTCGTCCGACAATTGACGGGCGACGTGGCGGTGTACGCGAGTCGCTGGAAGACCAGACAATGGGAATGGCAAAAAATGTTGCCGAATTCTTAACCAACAACCTCATACATGCCGTCGGAAGTTCGGTTGAATGCGTTATTGCTGATACATGTATTGGCGGAGTAGCTGAATCAGCCATGTGTGCTGAAAAATTCAGGAAGGAAGGCGTTGGTGTTTCTCTCACTGTAACTCCCTGCTGGTGCTACGGATCAGAAACAATAGACATGGACCCGCATATACCAAAAGCGATATGGGGCTTTAACGGAACTGAAAGGCCGGGAGCTGTTTATCTTGCTGCTGCTCTTGCCGGTCATTCTCAACAAGGACTCCCTGCATTTGGAATATACGGACGTGATGTTCAGGATGCTGGTGATAACTCAATTCCTGATGATGTCAGGGAAAAACTGCTCAGATTTGCCAAAGCCGGCCTTGCTGTGGCAACAATGAAAGGAAAATCCTATGTTTCTTTTGGTTCCGTTTCAATGGGTATTGCCGGATCAATTGTACAAGAAGATTTTTTCAGGGAATATCTTGGCATGCGTAATGAATATGTTGACATGTCAGAATTTGTCCGCAGGGTGAATGAAGGCATTTATGATGAAAAAGAATTTAAGAAAGCGATTGAATGGGTGAGGAAGAATTGCAAGGAAGGGCCTGATCCCAATCCGGGGGATAGACAAAAAAGTAAGGAGGAGAAGGATAAGATATGGGAATATGTTGTTAAGATGACTTTGATAGCGAGAGATTTAATGATAGGTAACCCTGAACTGGCAAAAGCAGGTTTTGGAGAAGAAGCCTTAGGTAGAAATGCTATTGCTGCAGGATTCCAGGGACAACGACAATGGACAGATCACTTTCCGAATGGCGATTTTATGGAAGCGATTTTAAATTCATCATTTGACTGGAACGGGATTCGTCAGTCCTTTATCCTTGCAACAGAAAATGATTCCCTGAATGGTATTTCAATGCTATTCAGTCACCTTTTGACCAACAAGTCTCAAATATTTGCTGATGTCAGGACATTCTGGAGCCCCGATGCTGTGAAAAGAGTGACCGGACTTTCACTCACAGGTCGTGCCGAAAATGGGATTATTCATCTTATCAATTCAGGGCCTGCTACATTAGATGGTACAGGTCAGCAATCTGACAATCAGGGAAATCCTGTGATGAAGCCATACTGGGAACTCACTGATGAAGAGGTGAATAAGTGTCTCAAGGCTACTGAATGGTGTCCGGCAGTTACCGAATACTTTAGAGGAGGTGGCTTTTCTACCAGGTATTTGACGCGTGGTGGTATGCCTGTTACAATGTCAAGAATCAACATCGTAAAAGGATTGGGGCCGGTTATTCAGCTTGCTGAAGGATATACAGTTGACATTGACAGTAAAATACATAAAACATTGGATGAACGAACAAACATGACCTGGCCTACAACATGGTTTGTGCCAAAACTTACAGGTAAAGGCGCCTTCAGAGATGTTTATTCGGTTATGGCAAACTGGGGCGCCAATCATGGAGCGATTAGCTATGGACATATAGGTTCTGATATAATTACACTCGCTTCGATGCTACGTATTCCTGTCTGTATGCATAATGTGGACGAAGATTCAATTTTCAGACCTTCTGCCTGGAGCGGTTTTGGTATGGATATCGAAGGTGCTGATTACAGGGCCTGTAATCAATTTGGGCCGTTATACAAGTAATTTCGGAGTCATATACATTGTAACAGTTTTTTTTAAGTTTTATTTAATACTGCTTTTTAGCCTTATCTTTTTTGTACGAATGAGATAAAATGAGTAAATTGAAAGATATTTTCTTAATCAGGTTTTAAGATTCATTCTTTTACCTTAAAAACATAGCGCTATGAAAAAATCATTTTCCTTACTTGTATTATTGTTTCTTTTCATTTGTACTTATGGTCAGAAGTGGAATGGCCTTGATGTGAACATGCATAATCTCTACCGGTTGTCTGATGCAAAAACACGATCAATAAGTCCGGAGAATTTTTCCGGCCAAAAAGGCAGCGGAGGTATGGCAACACTCGAGGAAGGTGTTGCTTCCAAAGCAGCAAGAGATTTAGGTCAGGGATGGAAAGTAAATCCCTATGTTTTTATTAATCCAAATGAAACATTCACCCTTGCTGAAATTGAAGGCCCCGGAGCTATTCAGCAGATATGGATGACCCCGGCTGGTCACTGGAGGCATTCAATTTTGAGGTTTTACTGGGATGATGAGAAAAATCCTTCAGTTGAAGTACCTGTTGGTGACTTTTTTGCGGCAGAAGGCGGAAAATTCACACCCGTTTCATCTCTCGCTGTCTGCGTTAACCCCGGTAGTGCTTTAAACTGTTATTGGATTATGCCCTTTCGCGAAAAGTGTAAGATAACAATGGAAAACATCGGAGAAAAAAAGATGAGTGTTTATTATCAAATCAACTACACCCTGACTGAGGTCCCTGATGATGCAGCTTATTTTCACGCCCAATTCAGACGGGAACACCCTGTTGAATATAAAAAACCTTTTACCATTGTTGATGATATCAAGGGTAAAGGACATTATGCAGGCACCTATATGTTATGGCAAACCAACAGCAGGGGATGGTGGGGTGAAGGAGAAATTAAATTCTATATGGACGGGGATAAAAAATTTCCAACCATATGTGGTACCGGAACAGAAGATTATTTTTGCGGTTCTTATGGTTTCGTCGCAAAAAAAGAAGACGGGAAAAGTGGTTATGTGGATTATTCAACACCTTATGCCGGTTTTGCTGTTGTTGAACCTGATGATAATCTGTTGGATTTTGCACAAACAAGGTTTAAAATGTATCGCTGGCATATTAGTGATCCAATACGGTTCGAAAAAGATTTGAAGGTGACAATCCAGGCCCTGGGCTGGAGAAGTGGCGGAAGATATTTACCTTTGAAGGATGATATCTCATCAGTGGCTTTTTGGTATCAGACCGAACCACACAAAAAGTTTCCTGAATTACCGGGTAAAGATGAACTTGAACTGCGATAATTTATGATTTAATAAAAGCGTGTGTTTTTCCCGAAATGCAAAATAATTCTATAAACTAAAAAACTAAAATCTAATGACTAAATTACTGGTAACATTAATAATTGTAATACTGGCCTTTTCAGGATATGGCCAGGATAAACCATCAATAGAATATCAAAAAAAATATGATGAAGTGATGCAACGTACTGAATGGTGGCGACAGGACAGGTTTGGAATGTTTATCCATTTCGGTGCATACGCTGTGCCTGCAAGAGGAGAGTGGGTGAAATCAAATGAAAAACTTACCACCGGGGAGTATCAGAAATACGTGGATGCATTTTATCCGGGTGAATATAATGCAAAAGAGTGGGCTGAAATAGCAAAAAATGCGGGCATGAAATACGCAGTACTTACAGCAAAACATCATGATGGATTTTGTATGTTTGACAGTAAACTCACTGAATATAAAATAAGCAATCAATTTGACGGCAGGGATATAGTCAGAGAGTTCCTGGATGCCTTCAGGACTGAAGGTTTGAAAGTAGGCCTGTATTACTCGCTTATTGACTGGCATCATGAAGATTACCCGAATGTTGGCAATCATCCTCAAAGGGATGATGAGAAATATGGAAAACGCAAGTTCAACTGGGGCAATTACCTGAATTATATGCATGGACAGGTTGAGGAATTGGTGACAAATTATGGAAAGATTGATATTATGTGGTTTGACTACTCTTTTGGTGAATATCATGGTGAGAAGTGGGGCGCTTCCCAACTGGTTGAAATGGTCAGGAAGCATCAGCCGGACATTATCCTCGACAGCCGTCTGGATATAAACAAAGGGGTAGCAGGAGAAGGAAGGATGTTGGGTTTTGGTGACTTTGAAACTCCGGAACAGGGTGTGCCGGAGAAAGGTTTGGCTGACAAGTTCGGAAATCCTCTTCCCTGGGAAACTTGTTTAACACTTAATAATAACTGGGGATACAGTAAATTTGACAACGACTGGAAATCTCCCGAACTCATTGTGCATACATTGATTGAGTGTGTGAGTAAAAATGGTAATCTCCTGTTAAATGTCGGCCCTGATGCTAAGGGGACAATACCGGATGAATCTGTGGATATCCTTGCTAAAGTTGGCGATTGGATGAATGATAACAGCAAAAGTATCTATCACTGCGGAACCTCTGATATGCCAAAACCCGAATGGGGCAGGATTACACAGAATGGTGAAAAAATGTATGTGCATTGGATGTATCCCAAAATCGGGCATATAAATCTCAAAGGCTATGGTGAAAAAGTAAAGGCTGTATATTTTCTTGCTGACGGGGCTGAAGCTCCTTCATCAAACTCATGGTGGGGCAATAAAGACGAGGATAATTTCTTTATTAATGTCAATAAACCGACATATAAAACCTATTCTTTGCCTGATAAAATAGATACGGTATTTGAGGTGATATTGAAATAATACCGGCCTTTGGTTGTGGATACCTGAAATCGAAGATTTCGGGATATACCGACTTTTAGTCGGGCATCCTCGTAATCGAAGATTTCGGGAAGAAAATGATTATTTTCTTGCGATAATAATAAACGATCTCGAAAATTTTAACAGATGAAAGCAATATTTTATTTATTATTCATTATTCCGTTTTCTGTTTTAGCCCAGAAATATCAACCTGCATGGGAGTCTCTTGACAGCAGGGAAACCCCACAGTGGTTCACCGATGCTAAATTCGGAATATTTATTCACTGGGGTGTTTATTCAGTACCAGCATACAGGCCATTCGAAAAAAATGATGAAGGTGATATAGTGATGAGCGGAACATATGCTGAATGGTATGCTCCGGATGTGATGTACAAGCCGGCACGTAATGACAGTTTCCATTACAGGATATACGGCAAAGATTTTGAGTATTTCGATTTTGCTGATATGTTTACCGCAGAATTATATGATCCTCAATATTGGGCTCAATTGTTTAAGGAGTCCGGCGCTAAATATGTTATCCTCACTTCAAAACATTGTGAAGGATTTGCCATGTGGCCTTCAAAAGAAGAATACTCTAAAGACTGGAATGTTGGTGATGTCGGTCCGAAACGTGACTTGTTAGGCGATTTGACAACTGAGGTCAGGAAACAGGGACTGAAAATGGGATATTACTATTCCTTCCTGGAATACTGGACAACAAAAACCAATAGCTGGCCGGCAAACCCCGCCGAAAGAACCGGATATTATGTTCCTTATGATGTGTGGAAAAAGTATCATATTCCGGAAGGAAAATATGTTGATCGAATTCATTTTCACATAAAAGAACTTGTCAACAATTATCAGCCGGACATCATCTGGCCGGATGCAGAATGGGACCATGATGCTGATTATTGGAAAAGTAAAGAATTACTTGCCTGGATTTACAACAATGCTCCAAATAAAGATTCAATTGCGGTTAATGACAGATGGGCTAAAGGAACACGCGGGAATCACGGTGGTTATTATACAACAGAATACGGACATGGTTCGGAAAATGTAAAAAAAGACCATCCCTGGGAAGAATGCCGGGGAATGGGCTACTCTTTCGGGTATAACCGCGCCGAAAATATCCATCACTATAAAGATTCAAAACAGCTTATTCACACACTTATCCGGATTGTTTCCAAAGGTGGTAACTTATTACTGAATGTCGGGCCTACGGCTGACGGGCGGATACCTGTCATCATGCAGGAACGGTTAATAGATATTGGTAAGTGGCTTGAAATGAACGGTGAGGCTATTTATGGAACGCGTCCTTTAAATATTAAATCCGAACCTGAAAAAATACATCCTGAAGCAGGTGAAACCATTTTATTCACACAAAAAGAAGATGCACTTTATGCCATTTGCCTTGAATGGCCGGAAGATGATTTGGTCTTTCATCATATCCCCATAGACAACAGGACTAAAGTCCGTTTTCTTGGCAATGATGAAAGCGACATTGAAGTAAAAAAAGGCAGGGATGCTGTTAAAATCAACCTGTCTTGCCTTTCTCCGGCTAACCAGCAGGCAGCATATGTCTTCAAAATGTCACCTTTTAAACCGGGCTCAGTCAGGTAATAATTAATAAAATTAGTTGTAATAATATTCATCGATGAACAAAGAAGCAGATATTAAATAAACAGGGTGATATATATGCTGAACGGGCGTAAGATGACTTTTTAAAACATAATAAAATGCTTATTTGCAGTTGATTATTGTTTTTAAAAAAGCAAGTTATGTCCAGTCGAAGTATATTCTTAAAACGTTTATATAAAAATTATCAGGATGGGCACTATTCAAATATTAATCAGGAGTTTACTACTTTTTATCACTATTATGTTGACAGGATGTAATTCTCCACAAAAAAAGGAATCTCAAGATAAAATAAAACACATGGAAACATACGAAAAAGGCACTTTTGGATATGATTATCAATTTCTTGCTTCGAAACAGGATGCCATATTATTGCATGATAGTACAAAACAGTCACTTGTTCTTCTTTCACCTGCCTGGCAGGGACGTGTCATGACCAGTTCAGCCGGAGGAATGAAAGGTTTTAGCTATGGTTGGATAAACTATGATCTTATTGAATCGGGTAAGGTTCTTAAACACATGAATGCTTTTGGTGGTGAAGAACGGTTTTGGCTTGGTTCTGAGGGAGGAAAATTTTCAATTTATTTTCAAAAAGGTGAAGATTTTGTTTTTGAAAACTGGCAGGTTCCCAAAGAAATAGATACTGAGCCATTCGAAATTATCCAAAAAAATAATCAGAAAGCGATATTCAGCAAAAAAATGAGACTGAGGAATTATGTTGGCACGTATTTGCTACTTGAAGTTAACAGAAAAGTCAACATTCTCAACAGGGAGAAAATAAATTCCTATCTTGATATTGCATTATCGGATAATATCAAGACTGTGGCATATCAATCGGATAATACAATAACAAATCTGAATGATTTTTCCTGGGATGAGAAAACAGGAATGGTTTGTATCTGGATGTTGTGTATGTTTAATCCTTCGCCTGAAGTAACTGTGGTCATACCTTTACAGGAAACAACAAGCGACCTTACTCAGCCCATAGTAAATGATGAGTATTTTGGTAAAGTACCCTCTGACCGGCTTGTTATCAAAAACGGGACTGTTTTTTTCAAAGCGGATGGAAAAAAAAGGGGGAAAATCGGTCTGTCCCCTGAAAATGCCGGAAGATTTCTGGGCTCTTATGATAAACGAAATAAAATACTTACTGTGCTTGAATATGAGAAACCGAAAGGAAAGAATAAATATTTAAAATCTAGCTGGGATCTTCATGATGACCCGTTTTCGGGAGACATCATCAATTCATATAATGACGGACCGTTGGAAGACGGAAGTCAGATGGGGCCGTTTTATGAACTGGAAAGCTCTTCACCGGCTGCTTTCCTGGAACCGGGTGAATCTCAACAACATGTTCAGCGAATATATCATTTTGAAGGTCCGGAACACCAACTTGACATGATATCACGTAAAATCTTTCAGGTTTCACTTCAGGAGATCACAGCGGTGTTTTAATTTTTTATACAACGATTTCCGGTTTGATAACCTCAACAGAAATTTTCTGTAATTTCCGGCAGAGTTCGTTAAACATGGCTTCATCCTTATAAGTCCCGATGATAGCGCCACCTGAACCTGTAAACTTGACGGCAGCGCCAACCGAACGCGCAAGGTCTACCATTTCAATATTTTTTTGACTGATATTCATGACGTTTTTGCGGATATCAAAGTTTTCGTTGATTAAATCTCCAATTTTATTATAATTTTTTCTTTCGAGGCATTCCTTGAATTCAACTGTTAGCTGAGCCCATCTTCTGATAGCCTCAGTAACGTTTTTATCCCCGGCTATATACCTGGCCCGAAAATCATTATGTACAACCTCTGTCCCTTCTGACAAGTCAATCCTGTATCCAATATATAAATTCGGAAAGGTACTGGCATTAAGTTCTTCGTAATGGCCATAACCCTGCTTTTCCATCAAATCTCTTGAAAAATCCATAAAAACAGGTTTTTCGTACGCCTGGGCAACCCTGTCCTGCAAACCTGCGGGAATACATAACTCATCCGTTTCTACCGATAAAACCATATTGGCCAGTACAGGCTTTGGGATTGAAATATTATAAAAGGCCATTAAGGCTTTCATACAGGCTGTAATGATAGCGCTTGAGCCTGCTAAGCCAAGACGTATCGGAATATTTGAATCATAGCGGATTGTAAAATTTCGCTTATCAAGCTGGATGCCATTCTCCCGGCAGTATTCATAAAATTTTTTCACTGCTGCTTTTAACAATCTTATTCCGCCATAGTAGCCATGCATTCTGACATCTTCATATAGTTGCTCTATGCTGTCAAATATTGTATGGTCCATTGTATTATGGACAATTTCAAGCTCTGGTGTCTGATACAGGGTAATATCAGCGGAAAAGTTTTTAAAAACAAAAGCAATGGTTTTCCCGAAATAACCGTCGGAAGGGTTCCCGATAAGTGCAGCACGGGGATAAGAACGTCTTTTAATTATCATAAAAAAATATTGTTATTGGGAATTTTATATTTTAGGTATAAAATCGTATTTTTCGACAAAATTAAAAAATTTATCCTGCTTCAACCAAATAAAGATAAATATGAAAGAATTACCACAAGTTGCCAAAAGATTTTTGAGGTATGTGAAAATTGATACTCAGTCAGATGAGAACTCGAAATCCTGCCCGAGTACACGGAAACAATTTGATCTGGCAAAAGTATTGGTTGAGGAGATGCAACAAATTGGCCTCACAGATATCTCCCTTGATGAAAATTGCTATCTTATGGGCACATTGCCTTCAAACCTTGAAAATGTTAAAATCCCAACCATAGGTTTTGTCTCACATCTTGATACGAGCCCTGATATGTCAGGCAAAGATGTAAATCCACAGATAATTGAAGATTATGACGGAGATGATATTGTTCTCAACAAAGAACAAAATCTTTTTCTTTCGCCAAAAAATTTTCCTGAACTCAGGAAACAAAAAGGGAAGACCCTGATTACGACAGACGGTACAACTTTACTTGGAGCAGATGACAAAGCGGGCATAGCCGAGATACTAACAGCAATGGAATATCTATTGCAGCATCCGGAAATTAAGCACGGAACAATCAGAATTGCTTTTACCCCTGACGAGGAAATAGGACGCGGCGCTGATAAATTTGACGTACCAAAATTCGGCGCTGATTTTGCCTACACAATTGACGGCGGCGATGTCGGTGAGTTGCAATTCGAAACTTTTAATGCTGCTATGGCTACCATAGAAATAAAAGGAAGAAATGTACATCCCGGGTATGCCAAAAACAAGATGATCAATTCCATGCATATTGCCACTGAGTTCAATTCACTTTTACCACAGCCAGACCGTCCTGAGCATACACAACAGTATGAGGGTTTTTTTCATCTTATTTCCATGAAAGGCGAGGTTGAGAACAGCGAATTGCGCTATATTATCAGAGATCATTTAAAAGACCATTTTGAACAAAGGAAAAGCTTACTGCAGAAAACAGCAGCATTTATCAATGATAAATATGCTTCTGAACTTGTTCATGTTAGCATGAAAGATCAGTATTACAATATGCGTGAAAAGATTGAACCCCGTTGGGAAATTGTTGAAAAAGCACGTCAGGCTATGCTCAGAGCAGATATTAAACCTGTGATTAAACCGGTTCGGGGAGGGACTGACGGCTCCAAATTGTCTTTTAAAGGACTCCCGACTCCAAACATCTTTGCAGGTGGCCTGAATTTTCACGGTAAATATGAATTTATTCCGGTAGAATCTATGGAAAAAGCTGTTAAGGTTATTGTTAATATTTGTTCATCAGAGAATTAGCGATTTTTTTTAACATTCATTGACTTGTAAATGTCTTTTTGTTCTGCTTGTGATTATATCCGGATATTTTATAATTTTGGTCAAAATTTTAATAATGATACAAGATGAAAAAGGAAAAATTTGAAAAAAGAGTTCAAAAACTCTTTAAAGACTATGAAAAGCTCATTACCAGTAAAAATGAAAAGCTGGATTCTGAAAATGGTATTATTAACCGGTACAAATATCCCATTATCACCGGGGCTCATGCACCAGTCCATTGGCGGTTTGATTTGGATTACGAATCCAATCCTAACCTGCTTGAAAGATTAGGAATAAATGTTGCTTTTAATGCGGGAGCCATCAAATTTAACGATAAATATTGCATGGTTGTCCGGACTGAAGGACTTGACAGAAAATCATTTTTTGCTGTCGCAGAAAGTCCTAATGGGATAGATAACTGGCGATTTTGGGACTACCCGGTAGAAATGCCGCAGACCGATAAACCTGATACCAATGTCTATGACATGCGCCTGACAGAACATGAGGACGGTTGGATTTACGGACTGTTTTGTGCTGAACGCAAAGACCCTGATAATCCTGCTACCAGTGCAGCAATCGCATCTTGCGGTATTGCCCGAACAAAGGACCTGGTAAAATGGGAACGCCTGCCTGATTTAATTTCTCACTCCGGTCAGCAGAGAAATGTTGTGCTCCATCCTGAATTTGTCAATGGTAAATATGCCTTATATACCCGTCCGCAGGACGGTTTCATCAGTGTCGGTTCAGGCGGTGGTATAGGATGGGCTTTGGTGGACTCAATGGAGAAAGCTGAAGCGAAAGATGAAACAATTATTGATGATAAGGTATATCATACCATTAAAGAATTGAAGAACGGTCAGGGCCCAACACCGATAAAAACTGACAAAGGCTGGCTGCATCTTGCTCATGGTGTGAGAGAATGTGCTGCAGGATTAAGATATGTGCTCTACATGTTTATGACTGATCTCAAAGACCCATCGAAAATAATTCATCGCCCGGGCGGCTATTTTATGGCTCCAATGGGTGAAGAAAGGGTAGGGGATGTTTCGAATGTTTTATTTGTCAATGGATGGATAAAAGATGATAATGGTGATGTATTTATCTATTATGCTTCGTCTGATACAAGGATGCATCTGGCAACCACAACTCTTGATAAATTAGTTGACTATTGTATTAATACACCGGAGGACCCACTAATCTCATCTGCCTGTGTTAATCAACGAATTGGGCTTATTAAGAAGAATCTTGAAATTATGAAACAAAATGGGTGGGGATAGATTATCTTTTTTTAAGAATAACTAACTAAATTTCTGAGTCTGCTCCTAAAAGGATGATTTTCACAAATAACAAGGAGGGTTTTAGGAGTAGACTCATAAATCCGCTTCTAAAAAAATATTTTTAGAAGCGGACACCAAAATATTTGTTTTCTAAATACATAATTTTCCTATTCCTCATCAGGAAAAAACATGCCTTCTAATGTTTTATTGACACCCGGCGCTCCAAACAACTCCAGCCCGCGTTGATGCATGACATTTCCTAAATCCCTGACATCCTTTTTACTTAACTCTTTAAGTTCCTGTCCTGTACTTAAGGCTTTAAGTATTGAATCTGCTGTGGCCTCAAGCAATTCAACATTCATCATGGTCCAGTCAATTGAATCATTACTCATGGTCACCAGACCGTGGTTTTGCATGATGAAACTGTTATATTTCTGTAAATACGGTGAAAATTTAGCAGCAAGTTCATCAGTAAGAGGTTGGGCATACGGCACCAGAGGCACAGGACCAACTTCAGTTACTGTTTCCGGGTAAAACGGGCGCATCAACCAGTTTTCTCCTCTTAAGATAGCAAAGGAGCAAACACTTGGAGCATGGCAATGTAGAACAGAGACGATGTCTTTTCGTTCGTTAAAAAATTTAAGATACATTAATCGCTCTCCTGTTGGCCGGCGTTTACCTTCAATTGTGTCACCTGATAGGTTGATAAAAACAGTATCCTCAGGCTGAATATCACCTTTATTCATCATTGTGGGTGTAATGAGGATCAGGTCATCTTCAAGTTTCCAGGCCAGATTTCCGCCATATCCTGTTACATACATATTTGCAGCTAATTTGTGACAAACTTTGATAAATGTCTTGATCTCTGATGTGTATTTGTTGTGTAATTCCATCTGATAAATGATTTTAAAGTATTAAATTATTATTTCTGCAAAAGTTTAAAAATATCCTTGAAAAAGGATAGTTAATGTTAGCTAAAAAAAACTCAATTTTTACCAATTGATATTAAAATTGACTAATAATCTTCATTTTCTCTTTTCCGATCTACCCTGAATACCTTACCATCTTCCGCAACATCAGTATTATGAAATACACTTTTTGCTTCATCCAGGTTTTTCCTGATGTCTTTATACCTGGCAGAAAAATGACCAATAATAAGTTTACCTACATTGGCTTTAAATGCAATCCTGGCAGCCTGCTTGCTCGTTGAATGATGGGTCAGTTCTGCCTCTTTTTCTTTTTCATGTAAAAAAGTGGCTTCGTGATATAATAAATCACAATTATCAATGACAGGAATGATAGATTCATCATATGCCGTATCAGAGCAAAATGAGTATGTCCTTGGTTTGTAAGGTGGCAGAGTCAGTTCCCTGTTTGGAATGGTATTTCCCCGGCTGTCAATGAAATCAGCGCCTTCTTTTATTCGCACAATATCACGTATGGGAATCTTATATTTTCGGATCATGTCTTTTTTTATATTCAATGGTTCCTGCTTTTCCCGGAATAAAAAACCTGATGTATGAATCCTGTGTTTTAGAGGAAATGCCCATACGCTGACTTTGTCATTCTCATAGATAATGGTTTTATTTTCTGGCTTGATGGGGTGGAAAACAACTTCAAAACAGGGATTTTCAGTGAATTGGAACTGACACTTCAGGATTTTTTTAAGATTCGGATGGGCAAAAATATGCAGGGGATTTGTTCGTTTCAAAAGATTAAATGTTGAAATCAAGCCGAATAAGCCAAAATAATGATCTCCGTGAAGATGACTGATGAAGATATGATTTATTTTACCTAGACGGATTTTATATCTGCGAAGTTGTATCTGTGTTCCTTCTGCGCAATCAATCAAAAAAAACCGCTCACGTACATTAAGTACCTGAGCGGTTGAGAACCTGTTTGCTGTAGGAAGTGCAGAATTGCTCCCCAAAATTGTTAATTGAAATGGCATGTAAAAGAATGCAAAAGGGACTTTCTACTCTTCTTCTTTTTGTTGCTCTCGTTCTATAAGTTCTTCAGCTTCATTAATATCTGAAGTGATGTTCAGGACAGTATCTAACTGTGAAATTGAAATAAGGCGTTCAACAGCAGTGTTTAAACCTGTCAGGACAAAAGTACCTTTAGAGTTTTTACATAATCTGTTGGCAACAAGAATAGCGCTTAACCCCGAAGAATCGCAGTACCTGCATTTTGACAGATCAAGAATGATATTTTTTTCACCATTACCTGAAATAAGCACCAGTTCGGATTTTATTGCAGGTGCAATATGAGTATCAAGCTTTTCTTCCAGAACGCTGATAAGAGTATGGTTATCCTTCTTATCGACTTTAAATTCCATATGAGTTGATTTTAAATCGTTAAAAATACATTCAAATATAAAGCAGATCAAGTTACATTCCAAAAAATGTTAAATAATCTGCTGAGATATTTTTAACAATATTAAATAATTATTTTGACTCTTCCTTATTTTCTTCGCTTTTATTTTCTTCTTGTTTGTCTTTTTCTTTATTTTCAGCTTTGACAGTAGTATCCTGCTGCTTCTCCTTTTTTTCTTCTTCCTCCTTTACCTCTTTCTTTTTTTCTTCCTCCTTTGCCTCTTTCTGTTCTTCTTTCTTTGCCTCTTTCTGTTCTTTTACCTGTTTTTGTTCCTTCTCCTGCTTTTTCTGTTCTTTCTGCTCTTTTGCAGGTTCAACGGCAGCCTTCTCTTCTTCTCCTATTTCCAGTTTAGACTTTAATGCAGCCAGGTCGGTAATATCGCCAAGAGTTGTCTTTTCAAGGTTAAGTTTTACTTTTTTTTGTGATTTCTTTTGTTGTTGTGAAGCAGTTGCCTGTTTTGCTTTTCTGCTGGCTAATTCTTCAGCTTTTCTCTTATCTTCATGAATTCTTGCGTGCGACAAAATAATACGTTTCGCCGATTTTGAAAATTCAATCACTTTAAATGACAATTTCTCATCAACTTTTGCCATAGTTCCATCTTCTTTCTGGAGATGACGTGTAGCACAGAAACCCTCAACACCATATGGAAGAGAAACAACAGCTCCTTTATCCAGCATGGTAATAATTGTACCCTCATGTATCGTATCAACACCAAATATTGTTTCAAATACATCCCACGGATTTTCTTCAAGCTGTTTATGTCCAAGGCTGAGGCGACGATTTTCTTTATCAATCTCAAGAACAACAACCTCAATATCTTCACCAATGGCTGTAAATTCTGCCGGGTGTTTTATTTTCTTTGTCCATGACAAATCGGAAATATGAATGAGACCATCAACGCCTTCTTCTATTTCAACAAAAACACCAAAATTGGTGAAATTCCGGACTTTTGCCGTATGTTTTGAATTCACCGGGTATTTTTCCTCTATTTTATCCCATGGATCAGGTCTGAGTTGTTTCATGCCAAGTGACATTTTTCTTTCTTCCCTGTCCAGGGTTAAAATAACGGCTTCAACCTCGTCACCTACTTTCAGGAATTCCTGGGCGCTTCTGAGATGCTGTGACCAGGACATTTCGGAGACATGAATCAGACCTTCAACTCCTGGCGCTATTTCAACAAAAGCGCCATAATCCGCCATAACAACAACTTTTCCTTTCACTTTATCTCCAACTTTGAGATTCGGATCGAGTGAATCCCATGGATGTTTTGTCAATTGTTTGAGACCAAGAGCTATACGTTTTTTCTCATCATCAAAATCTAGTATGGCAACATTCAGTTTTTGGTCAAGCTGAACAATTTCTTCCGGATGATTAACCCGGCCCCATGATAAGTCGGTGATGTGAATAA
>CAZVTW010000084.1:0-15784 GCA_964629805.1 uncultured Bacteroidales bacterium
TCAATATAAATACAGTTGTCGAGGATTAGCTCCTTAAAATCCTGACGGCTGAGGGATAATTTTTTCATATTTCGGTTATTGTTTTATTGTGGTATCGTTGACGTATTCATATAAACGAAAGTTAAGAATACTTCACCGGGTTTTATTATCAGGTCTTATTCTTCTGAAATGATATTTTGAGATATTGTATTCGTTTCAGTCACTATTTTCTTTTTTCTTATAATCATGTATTAACCAGTAGCCGGACTTATGGAATACTATGCGGCTCATATGGCGGTTCTCTTTAAATACCGGATGTTTTTTTTTATTTTTTTTTGAAATATTCCGATAATTTCTGCTAACTTATTTGTTGTTAGGATGTTGTTTTTTTGTATTTCTCTCAATATTTTTTTTATCGGCGACCTTATCTCTGTTTTTGAAAAATCGAATAGTAAAAGTTCCCTGGTGGTGTTCGAAATCCGGTATTTGTAAGCCATATTAATTCATTTCTTCAAAATGCCTGATAAGTTTGCAAATCACATGTAATCAAATTATCATTTGTCTTAGAGAAAGTTACAGGATATTAAAATTTTTCGGGGAAAAATCCGAATCGTTTAATAATGTTATTTTATCCTTGTTTTGAGTTAAGATGAACAAACCATTTTCTAATGCCTTTTCTTGTATTTCCGGGGTAAATGTAAATCCTGCAATACCACCATAGATATTTTTAAACCTGTTCAATCTGTCGTATTTATTGTCTTTTAAGTTGTTAATAAAACTATCTAAATTTGATAAGTAGGTATACTTGTCATCACAATCGACTACAATACAATCATTTGTGCTTTTGTAAATAATAATATCATTATCAATACCGGTAACTGTTTCTATGATAAATTCAAAGTGTTTTGTCTTTATAATATTCGTGTTGTGAAAGAAAAAATGGTGGCATATTTCTTTTTGCAGTGACCTGTGATATTCCTTTTTTAAATCATCTAAACGTTTATTGGTTATTTCATCTTCTATTTGTCTGCGTACTTCATAATTGGACAAATTTCTATGAATTATTTCTGCATATTTCGGTTCTTTTTTTTTAAGAATTGTGGTCATTTGTTTTATAGAATCTTGCAATTCCAAATCAAAATCATCCAGATTAATTTCCAGAATTCTTTCACCGTTTTCATTTTTTTTTAATTCAATTCCATGCATAAAGTCGAAAAGTCTATGAATTTCCCGAACAAATACGAATGATTATTTCATAAATTCGTTTACCCCGTTAAATATCTAAATGAGAAATAACTTTAACGATTATAACAATTTCACGGGGTGAAATTTGTGGATAAAAATTTTGACGTAGTCAAAAAGTCCACTTTGCGGACAGACACTAATTAGTGTCCATCCATAAAGTAAGTGTCTCGGCCAGAAAGTTCGAGGTCGAGGCGGATTAAAAATCATAAACCGCAGTGTACTAATGTACATGAGGATTTAGGGTTTTTAATCCAACGAAGAGATCGGACTTTATGGACAGACACTAATTAAATTCCAGTCATTTGTATCCGAAACGGAATAACTGCTCACTGATGCTGATTTGGACATGCTCTATTCTTTTTTTATTAAACATAGCTTCGCCTCCTCAGTCACATTAAAATATTGAGAAAGAGCAGACATTATATTTTTCATTAATCAGTTATAATTTTACAAAGTTAGCAGGAATATTCATTGTGAGGGAATACCCTACATGGTCTATTCTGATAACCAACTTTTTATTTTTTCCTATTTCAAGTATTTCACCATCAACATCTTTTAATGCGCCTGTTGTAACCTTCACTTTATCACCCTTTTTCAGATGAGACGTGTTCACTTCATAATCAACACCGCTTTCCACAACAGATTTTAATGCTTCCATCTGCCTGTCAGGTATCACTGCTGGTTTTCCTTCATGTGTTACGTACCTGACAATGTGTGGACTCACAAACACATTATTTTTATCTACCGGTCTGATTCTGACAAAAATATATGACCTGATAACCGGCTCCTCAACTTTTTTCTTCCGGTCGCTCCACTGTTTGATTGTTTTTCTCAGTGGAAGGTAACATTCAATGCCTGTGTCCCGGAATTCCTGAAGTACCTTCTTCTCTGCTCTTGACCTGGTGTATAAAGCGTACCAGGATTTATTCATCTCCTTTTTTTCCAATAGTCTAATTTTTTATGGTGATTCAAGTCAAATAACTATAAATAAAAACCCTAAGCCATTTTTTAACCATCATAAGCCACAAATAACACTTATTCCCGGTCATATCAATTATAATTTTATCACTTAACCCTTTGGGGTCCTAATCCTTTAAAAGGGTGTCAGGTAATTATTTCCTGCCATCATTTATTATCAGTAATCACTATTTACGACACGATGCATTTGTCATGTTTCGAAATTATCAGTGAGACCTACGAATATTTTTCTTTACTACCAGGGATTTTCCAGGTCCCTGGCCACATAATTATGGTCTCTTCTAATAAAGTAACTTTTGTCAAGTTTTTTCAGTATTAAAGGATTTTTCCCGGAAATCCTCGAGAGAAAAGCTATCGGGACAAGAAACAAAAAATACAGGATGGTAAGTAATATCCTGGAAACTACCGCACCCAGCACTTCAGCCAATTTATACCATATCCAGGTAATCCCTTTTGCCATCGTATTTGATATGAGTCCCATTATTCCGATAGCCAGGGAAATATAAATAAAAAGATTGATTGAAAAAAATATATATAAACCAATGAAACCCAATGAGATGACCAAACAAGTTTCAAGGTTTTTTTCCCTTGTCAGATTTTGCATAAAAATTATAAATTACATCGGTTCTCATTACAAAAGTAATATTTTTAGTTCAATTATGACTCCTAATCCAGCTCAAAATATTCTTTCCATTGCTCCTTTTTATCCCATTCAGGTTGCTTTGTTTTATCAAATACATAATTGCCCATGACAAGATAATCCATTTCAGTGCGCATAAAACATTTATATGCATCAACAGGTGAACAAACAATTGGTTCACCCCTGACATTAAAACTTGTATTGACAACAATACCGTAGCCTGTTTTCTTTTGAAAAGTTTTAATGAGATTGTAATACCGTAGATTAAGATCTTTATTTACAGTCTGCACACGGGCTGAAAAATCAATATGTGTAATGGCCGGCACGTCACTCCGGTTGATATATAATCGATCCATCAGGGGAAGTTGATAATAATCACCGGGAATACTGTTCTGCCTGTCTTTTTTAACATTTGCAACCAACAACATATATGGTGACTCTGTCTCCAAATCAAAAAAGCCAGGGGCTTCTTCAGCTAAGACAGAAGGAGCAAACGGCCTGAAACTCTCCCTGTATTTAATTTTCAGGTTGAGTTTTTTCTGCATGTCTTTGTTTCTGGCATCTCCAATAATGCTTCTGTTTCCAAGAGCACGAGGACCAAATTCCATTCTGCCCTGGAACCAGCCGACAACCTTACCTTCATCAATAAAATCAGCGATTTTGTGATACAGAGAATCTTCATCGGATATTTTTTCATATATCCCTTTGTACTTTCTTGCTATTTTTTCTATCTCCCGATCATTGTATTCCGGTCCAAGAAAAGCGCCTTGCATTAGGTCTTTTTGCCTGTTTATTGTCCTTTTGTTATGAAAAAAAAGGTAATACGCAGCAAAAGCAGCGCCTAAAGCGCCACCGGCATCCCCGGCAGCTGGTTGAATGAATATGTTATCAAAAATTTTTTTTTGTAATAATTTACCGTTTGCTACACAATTAAGCGCAACACCTCCGGCAAGGCAAAGATTTGCAGAGCCGGTGATGCGTTTGGCTTCATGGGCTAGTTTATAAATTATTTCTTCAGTAACCAATTGAATGGCTAATGCCAAATCACAATGCTGTTGGGTAAATTCTTCTCCACTTTTTTTCCTGGGAAAACCAAATAATTTTTCCCATTTCCGGTCCTTAACCATGCGCAATCCGGTCGAATACCTGAAAAAAGCCTGGTTCAACCAGATAGAGCCATCTTCCTGGATATGTACAAGCTGTCTTTTAATAATATCAACATAATCTTTCACTTGTTGGGAATCCGGAATACCATATGGCGCCAGGCCCATGAGTTTATATTCGCCTGAATTAACCTTAAATCCCAACCAATAAGTAAATGCCGAGTAGAGCAATCCAATAGAATGAGGAAAATGTAATTCTTTGATAATGTTAATATTATTTCCTTTTCCGTGGCAAATGGAGGCTGTTGCCCATTCACCTACACCATCAAGAGTAATAATGGCTGCCTCTTCATAAGGTGAAGGATAAAAAGCGCTGGCTGCATGTGACAGATGATGCTCAGGAAAGAGTAATTTTATTTTTTTTTTATTATATGGTCCTATCTTTTTCAGCTCATCATATATGATTTTTTTCAGGAACATCTTTTCCCTTAACCAAACAGGTATAGCAGTCATAAATGATGTGAGTCCTCTTGGAGCAAAAGCATAATAAGTCTCAAGCAGACGTTCGAACTTAAGCAAAGGTTTATCATAAAAAACTATTGCATCAAACTCATCAATGGTAAATCCTGAATGATCAATGCAATACTCAATAGCATTGGTCGGGAATGCCGGATCGTGCTTTTTTCTTGTAAACCTTTCTTCCTGGGCAGCCGCCAGTATGCTTCCGTCTTTAATAACAGCAGCTGCAGAATCATGGTAAAATGCAGATATTCCGAGAATTATCATAATTTATTATTTAATATCAACAAGAACGCAAAGAAAGAAAAATTTTTTTTACTATGTTAAATTCAATGTCTTTTAGTTCAGAAAATAACATCCTGAAAAAGTAACCAAGCTTCTTTAGCTTTCCAGAATATTAATTTCTGAACTCAGTAAATTCGATAGATAAAGGCGCAAGGCATCGTTTAATCCCGGAGTCCCGATATACTTGATGTCGGGATGAGGAGTTAAACGATGCCTTGCAACGCATAAATTTCGAAAATTACTGAGTTCAGATTAAATCACTGATATCCGGAGGAAAAAAAAGAGTAAGAAACAAAATACATAAAAAAATCCTTACCACTGTTAAACACACTGATAAGGATTATTATGAAATTGCCTTAACAAGTTGAGGTTATTCGAAACCAAAACCTGTCATTTCTGTCGGTTTATCCTGAATAAGAACGCCGATACAGCCAACTTTATCCCGTTGTTCATCCGGAACCGGGGCAACTGCAATTTCAATAAATAATTTTGTGGATGTTTCAGGAAAGAACTCAAAATAAGGATATTCGCCTTGTCCTTCTGCCGTAAACGGAGGAACAAGCACAGAACTTTTATTGCTTGGGTCTTCAGTCTTCCCGGGCGCGTCTAATACTTTTGTACCATTTGTCTCATCTATGATTTTGAAATGTATTTTATTATCAAAAACGGACGAGGCATGAAAGGATATTTTGTAGTCCCTGCCCTCAAGAAGTGTAACATATAATTTATATGTTCTTCCTGTTAAACATTTAGCGCTTTTCGACTGGCTGTTATATTTGTATGGTGGTAATACTTTTTGGTAATTAATAAAGTTAGCACAAGATTGTGCAGATAAAAATCCTGTAAAACCAGTCAATATGATAACGGCCAGTATAAATGTTTTCATCTTTATTTTCATGATATAAATATTTTGATTGTTAAGAATTCATTGTAATCGTATTCCTGACTTTTGCAAGTGCGGTTTTTAGATTTTCAAACTGGCTTTGGGTCATCTTAATTTTTTTACTACCCCCAACAACAATAACATTTTCATTTTCAGGTTTTGGGGCTCTTTGTTCCACTTCAACCATCTCTAGTTTGCTGAACGCAATTGTTATTGGTTTTATGGTTTCCAGTGTACTGAGTACAGCCGGATCATCCTTATATTTTTCAAGATAATTGACCAGGTTTTCGTATGTCAGCTTTTGATCTGCAATTCGCTGAATAGTCGGGTCATTTTCATCATATAATTCAACAAGGTGTGAAAAAATGTATAAACTTTCAATCCAACCACCGGCAGCTATTAAGGCAAGGGTTTTTTCCCGTTCATTTGCTTCAAGATAATTAACGATTTTGTAATAAGAGGAATTGGTAATATCGAGAAGAGAATCGGGATTTTCAAATATATTCCTGATCCGGCTGTTCAAAGATTCATCAAAAACAGATGAGATACCAATTTCATCGCTTAATTCCCTGACTGTTTCGATATTGTCGAGAGATTCCTGGTATCTGCCAAAAGCAGCTGCATAGGCTAAATCAGCAGTGTAAATTCCAAAATTTAATTCCTTGGATTTTACATCAACGTATTTTTCGGCATTCTCAATGGGATTTAGCAAGGTTGACTTATAAGATAACTGTCCTCCTTTAACAAAGGCAAACAGCTCTTCCGGTGATGGTATCTGATAATATGTTTCACCAAAGGTTTGTGGCTGGTCAACAGATTCAATATCCATCAATTCCTTTTCTTCTTGTTCTTTTTTTTGTTCAGGCGCGCAAGAGAGGCCGAATAAAATACTTACGATGCCTATAACGGTTATTAATCTCGATATTCTATTCATGTCACAAAAATATTAAATTTATAATTAACTTATGATGTAAAGTTATAAATAAGATTTTAAAAATTCAAAAATTGTTTTTGACTTAATTTTTTTATAGTCAAGTCCATCGGATCCGGGAATAAGATAAGGTGCCTGATGTTTGATTATGAAGTTTTTATGTAGAATGAAATAATAAGCTTACTCAGTAGCTATTTCAATGTTGTTTTCTTCAAGCGTCCCTTTTAATTTCATGATGACATTCTGCTGCTTGATGCTTTTTTGTTTCAGCTGATCATAATCATTTGAAAGCTGTTCAAGTTTTTGCTTTAGTTCCTGTTCTCTTTTCACAGCTTCTTCCTGTGTAGTACGAAGCTCTTCCATGTTCTGACGCATCTCTTCCTCCTGTTCCTGCATTTCAACAGCTTGTTTTTGAGATTGTTCAAGCAACTCTGCAGTTCTGGCATTTATTCGCAGGGTTGAGAACGTGGAAGCAACACTATCTGCAATTTTTTCAACCAGGTCTATTTCATACTGCCGGAAATCGTTAAATGAAGCCAATTCAATAACACCAAGGATTTCTTTTTCTATCTTGACCGGCACAATAAGTATTGCTTTGGGATTTGATGTACCAAGGCCTGATTCAATGTTTATATAATCGTCCGGAATTTCAGTCAGATGGATTGTATATTTTTCCAAAGCACACATTCCAACAAGTCCTTCACCGATTTCAACTTTTTTCTCTAAATATTTTTTCCGGTTAAAAGCATAAGCAGCGGCAAGTTCTAAAACAGGATGATCCTTATCACTGTCATCATATATAAACAAACCACCCTGATTTGCTTTGAGATATTTTACCAGGTTATTGATGATCCTGTTCGATAATTCTTTAATATCATCTGTCCGGTGTCTGAGTATCTCCCCAAAACGGGCCAACCCTTGAGTAGCCCATGAACGGCGTTCGTCTTCAATCTTTCTCTTTTCTTCTTCCTGTTTTACCTTTTGCAGACTGGTTCGCATATCCAGTAAAGAATTACCCAGGACGTCTTTGTCGCTCATGGGTTTAAACTGGCTCTCGAAATTACCTTTCCCGATTTCAACCGAAAACCTGGCTGTTTTTTTCAGTCCGTTCACGAGACTGTTCAATCCTTTTGTCATCTCGCCAATTTCATCTTCCGAATTCACCTCTATGTTTTCAGGTAGTTCGCCCCTCGCAAGTTGTGCAATCAGGTCACTAAGTGAGGATATTGGATTCAGAATCAGGTTTGAAATAAAATAGCCGATCAGGATAGAGAGGATTAATCCCAACAGAATAAAAATCAATGATTCAGTCCAGGTTTTGGTGGTGAGGTCTTCAAGGTCCTGTTGAATTTTCCGAATGATTGATTTGCTGGCTTTATCTGCATTCTCGAGTTGTTTGATGATGCGGTTTCCGGTAGACTGAACGTGGTTGTTTATTTCGTTGAGTGTAATTAGTCTGAGGTCTTCCGGTTTATCCCCGAAAAATAATGATTGTGTGGCAGACTCTTCAAGTTGAAATATGATTTCCGGTTCCTCCTCTGCTTCTTCATCCGGTTCTTCCGTTGGTTCAATTTCTTCAAACTCCGGATATTCAGTAATAATATCCTGTTCCTGCATATCTTCAGCTTCCTCTGATGGTATGTAGGGTTTGTCAATAACGTCCTGTTTCAGATTTCTTATCCTGGAAATAGATTTGAGAATAATGTTTTCATAATCCTCATTAATAGAGGTGAATATAGATTGTAATTGTTTTTTGTGTATATTAAGGTTCCTGTCTTCAACCATTCGCGAATAATCCTTTAATTCCTGAATTGTGGAATTAAACTGTTCTGCTGTTCTTAAATGAAAGTCCCAGTTTTGTTCAATTTCACGAAGTTCACTGGCATGAAGCATCTTTAGGGCTGTAAACATTTCTGTCCTGACATAATAGGCGGCATCTTTTATTTTTTCAGCAGATGAAATGTTATGAATAACCCGCTGCTTTTTTTCTTCATAATTACGCAAATCATTATAATCCTTAACACCAATAATGAGCAGTAGAAGAAAAATAATGGTAAATCCGCTGATTAATTTGGTGCGAATCTTTATATTCCTAAGAAAATCTATCATTTTATTTCTTGTGTTATTCGAAATTTCAGCTCAAATATAGTTTAAAACAAAAATAATGCCTCATAATTATATATTTTTGTTTGAAAACAACTTATCATGAATGAACTCATGATTTGAGTATCATCAAAAAGATTGTATGGTCATTTTTTCAAGTTTATCTGTTATAACAGCTTCTGTATACGATTTTGTAGCCAGAGGGCCGGGATTAGCAATTTTTGTGCCGGCGATATCACCAATCCCGGTAGCTTCATGAATATGACCGCAAAAAACCGCTACCGGTTTGTGTTCTTCTATAAAATTCCTGATTGTTTTGCTTCCAACGTGATTTCCGCCACTAACTATGTCAGTAATTGTATTGTAGGGTGGCTGGTGTGTAACAAATATAAATGGTTTGCCACTGAGAAACGGTATGATGTCTTTTTCAATAAATTCCTGTAATTTATTGTCTGAAAATTCAAGAGGTGTATCAACAGGGCAGGGGAGTGAACCACCCAGACCGGCAAATTGTAGTCCGTTAAATCCCAGCACCTTCCTGTTGAGCGAAACTGAATGTTTTTTCAGGTAAGAGTCTACCTCCGGATAATCGCAATTTCCCGGTACAGCCAAAATATTGGGATTAAAACTTTTTATTTTTTCTATCAGATGATGAATTTCATCTTCTTTTCCAAAGTGAGTAATATCACCGGTAATCAATACCAGATTTGCTGTCTTCATTTTTTCTTCCAGGAGTCCGCTTATTTCAAAACGTCCGTGAAGGTCTGTAATTGATATGATATTCATAAGAAAACAAGAATTTTTAGATTTCTTTATACAAAAATAATGGTTTTGTATGACTTAAATGTATATTTTATAACTAATTTCAATTTCCATCTTCGGTATACTCCGGATAAATCAATTTACCCTGATTATTCATCAATTTATCTGGTTGATTTTCCAAGAAAAAAGTAAAACGATAAGGAATCGAAATTGTTATTGTTTTTGAATAGATCGGATATTACCCGAAAATAATATACATTTGTTTCAAATCATCAGCCTATGACAAAACGTTTTTTTTTATTTCTGGCATGCATATTAAATATATCAACCTGGACTTTTGCACAGGTTGAATGTGGGGAGTTACCAGTTCACTGTTCTTTTCATAAATACGGTCATCATAACCTATATTTCGAAAAAGAGAATAACACTGGGCAGAATTACGACCTGGTTTATCACCGGTTTGAATGGAGGGTTGATCCTGCTGAAAAATATATCAACGGGACTGTAACTTCATATTTCTTTGTTAAAAACCCTCAGGCTGAATCTATCAGTTTTGATCTCACAATGTCACTACATGTTGATTCAGTCATTTATCATGAAGAATCACTTGACTTTAGACATCAATCTGAGCAGCTCGTTATTTACCCGCCGCATGACAAAGTTTTTTCAGGGTATGATTCTATTTCAGTCTACTACCAGGGAATTCCGGATATAGAAAATACCGATGCCTTTGTTATCGACCAACATGATGGTACGCCTGTACTTTGGACGCTTTCTGAACCATATGGAGCCAAAGAATGGTGGCCATGCAAGCAGGACCTCAATGATAAAATTGATTCGGTTGATATCATTGTGACATGCCCCTCTCAATACCGGGTTGCTTCTAATGGTTTATTGCAATATGAAATTACTGAGGGTCAGTGGAATAAAACGTTCTGGAAACACCGTTACCCAATTGCAGCCTACCTGGTTGCCATTGCCGTTACAAATTATGAAGAATACTCTGATTATGCTCAACTTACCAGCGGTGAACAATTACAGATTTTAAATTATGTGTATCCGGAAGACCTGGAAGAATCACGTGAAAAAACACAAAACATAATCCCGGTTATGGAATTGTTTAATCATTTATTTATTGACTATCCTTTTTCGCGTGAAAAATATGGTCATGCACAATTCAGCTGGGGCACCGGGGCAATGGAACATCAAACCATGAGTTTTATGTCAGGATTCGGACGTTCTCTTATGGCTCATGAACTCGCACATCAGTGGTTTGGGGATTATATTACCTGTGGATCGTGGCAGGATATCTGGCTGAATGAAGGTTTTGCAGTTTATTGCGAAGGAATTGTACGTGAAAACCTGTCATCTCAGGAGAGCTGGGACAACTGGAGAGAATATCTCATCGAATATGTTACCCAAAAAGATGATGGGTCTGTCTTTGTTTATGATACTACCTCTGTTGAAAGAATTTTTAACTACAGGTTAACATACCTGAAAGCCGGTTTTGTTCTACATATGTTAAGACAAGCCATAGGCAGCGAACATTTTTTTCAGAGCATAAAAAATTATTTGCAGGACACTGCTTTGATCAATGGTTATGCCAGGACAAAGGATTTACAGAAACATTTTGAAATGGTATCCGGAACTGACCTGGACGAATTTTTTAATGACTGGGTGTATGGTGAAGGATTTCCCTATTTCACAATAAAATGGGCACAGGAGGAAGACGAAACACTTGACATCATTGCTTATCAAAGGTCTTCACATTCCTCAGTCAGTTTTTTTGAGGTGAAAATACCGCTTTTATTGCACGGCAAAAACCAGGATTCCCTGATACAATTTAGACATACATACTCCGGTCAGCCATTTCAGACTAAAATTTCTTTTGATGTGGACAGCATTACTTTTGATCCTGAATTTTCAATTCTGACGAAAGATGTCATATTAAAAAAAGAATCTACCTTACGTAATCAGGACAATGTTTATATTTATCCTAATCCGGTCAGAAATATGCTTACCTGCCGGCTTGAAAGTCTCTTTGTAATTCATGAAATTGAAATAATCAGTTCCGGAGGTCGTATTGCTCATAAATATCCGGGTATAAAAAAGCAACAATTATTCGAAATAACCGTAAAAAACATTGAAGCAGGATTGTATTACCTGAGATTGAAAACAGATAAAGGATATATCTGGAAAAAATTTATAAAAAATTAGTTTTCAGCAAATTAATCTGAAGATGGAGCAAATAGACTTAGAGGTGGAAAACACAGCCAATGTGTTAAAAATGGGCGAAATTCTTAAAGAAGCCCGTAAAAAAGCCAATCTTACACAGGAAGAACTGGCATTCAGAATCGGTTCCAAGCGGTCTTACATTTCAAGGATTGAACGTGACGCCAGTTCAGTTAAACTCTCAACACTTATTAAAATAATTGAAAACGGGCTGGGTGGTAAAGTTGATATAAATATCACCATTTAATATTATAGGGTCTTCCGGTTTTATTTCTAAGGGAAAATGCTTATTTTCGCCTGGAAATTTAATACTTCAAAATATGTTTTCAGGTATCGTAGAAGAAACAGGCATTGTCAAAGACATCCAAAAAGAGCAGGAAAATATACATTTCATCATCTCCTGTTCATTCGTTAACGAATTAAAAATAGACCAGAGTATATCCCACAACGGGGTGTGCTTAACCGTCGTAGATAAAACTGAAGATAGCTATACAGTAACAGCTATAAAGGAAACTTTACTCAAATCCAACCTGGGTTTCTTAAAAATTGGCAGTAAAGTTAACCTTGAACGGAGTATGAAACCCGAAAGCCTTTTAGACGGTCACCTGGTGCAGGGACATGTTGATAAAACGGCTATCTGCACAAAGTTAGAAGAAAGCGAAGGGAGCTGGTATTACACCTTCGAATACGAGCCGGATGAAGAATATATGACTGTTGAAAAGGGGTCTGTATCTGTGAACGGTGTCAGTCTGACTGTGGTAAATTCCCGCGAAAAATCTTTCCAGGTAGCTATCATACCATACACCTATGAAATAACCAATTTTCATGAATTTAGTGAGGGAACAATTGTCAACCTGGAATTTGATGTCATTGGAAAATATATTTTCAAAATTGTTAAACGATACCTTGATAACCTGGATATCAGCTCATTCAAAAAATAAAAAAACAGGCTTAACTGAACGAATCCTGTTTTTCTTATTTGTTAGCGTTCCTGAATATGTTTTTTCACCAGTGGATATAATAATAATTTATGTTTTATTATTCCGGAGTGGAAAATGATTTTTATCAGAATGGGTCTTGATGGTAATCCACCGGAAGGTAAGACAGATATTTACAATATATTTTTAAGAGAATTAACAAAAGCTATTCACAAGTAAAATCATTAATCCCGGTTTTTTTGTCCAGTACCCGCCAGGGCCGGTAGATTTATTCCGGGTCATGTCTTCATTTCTCCTGATGCTAATAATCAAAATATCTTTCCTCAGCTGATTATTTTCTTTTTCGCATGAAAATTTTTTTTTTAAGAAATAGGCAGTAAATTTGCGGAATTTTATTTTTTGAATTGGATGTATGTATTCTGTACACTTTTGAAAGAAAGGATATTGAATGATGAAAAAGTTTTCTGAGTATAAAAAATTTGATTTATCGCAGATAAATAAGCAATTACTGGAACGTTGGTTAGACAACAAAACTTTTGAAAAAAGCCTGGAAAACAGGGAAGGCCGGCCTGAGTTTATTTTTTATGAAGGCCCCCCTTCTGCCAATGGTAAACCCGGTATTCACCATGTTATTGCCAGAACGATTAAAGATATTTTTTGCCGGTACAAAACCCTCAAAGGATTTAAAGTTGAGAGAAAAGCCGGATGGGATACTCATGGCTTGCCAGTAGAATTGAGTGTGGAAAAAAGTCTTGGTATTACAAAAGAAGATATTGGCGCCAGTGTAAGTGTTGAAGAATACAACAAACATTGCAGGCATGATGTCATGCAATATACCCGTGAATGGGAAGAACTAACAAAACATATGGGGTATTGGGTTAATATGGACGATCCTTATATCACTTATGACAACAGATATATTGAAACATTATGGTACCTGTTAAAACAGTTTTTTGAAAAGGGATTGTTATACAAGGGTTATACCATTCAGCCCTATTCCCCGGCTGCCGGAACCGGTCTGAGTACACATGAACTGAACCAGCCCGGTTGTTACCGTGATGTGAAAGATACAACCTGCGTTGCCCAGTTTAAAGCTATCAGGGATAACAATTCGGATTTTTTATTTCAAAATACTGATACAGATATCTTCTTCCTGGCCTGGACAACAACGCCCTGGACCCTTCCCTCAAACACAGCGCTAGCTGTCGGTCCTGATATTACTTATGTGAAGGTTAAAACTTACAACCCATATTCAGGGCAACCGGTAACTTTGATACTGGCCAATGACCTTTTTAACACTTATTTTGATCCTAAACTGAAAGATGTAGCGCTTTCGGATTATAAAACAGGCGACAAAAAAATTCCATATGAGATTCTGGACAGATATTCAGGGTCGCAACTGGAAGGTATACGCTACGAACAACTGATTGACTGGGTCAGGCTAAAAGGAGATGCTTTTCGGGTTCTGACCGGCGATTTTGTAACCACAGATGAAGGAACCGGAATTGTTCACATAGCACCTACCTTTGGAGCCGATGACCTTCGCGTTGCCCAAAAACATGATGTTTCAGCCCTTCTGGTTGAAGACAGGAACGGAATAGATTCTCCTTTGGTTGACAAAAAAGGACGCTTTTTCATCATTGACAAAATGAATGAAAATTTCGTGAATAGTAATGTCAATACTAAAACATACCGGGAATTTTCAGGCAGGTATGTCAAAAATGAATACGATGAATCTATCCCGGAAGATGCTCCTACTGTTGATGTTGACATAGCTGTGATGCTGAAGAAACAAAACAAGGCATTTAAAATTGAAAAACATGTCCATAATTACCCGCATTGCTGGCGGACGGATATGCCGGTTTTATACTACCCCCTTGATTCCTGGTTTATCAGGACAACTGCGATGAAAGACAGACTCATTGAACTGAACAACACCATTAACTGGAAACCACCTTCAACAGGTACAGGCCGTTTCGGCAAATGGCTGGAGAACCTGGTTGACTGGAATCTCTCCAGATCACGTTTTTGGGGTACACCTCTGCCCGTCTGGATGACAGAAGATAAATCGGAAAAAATTTGCATAGGAACTGTTGCAGAGCTTAAATCGGAAATTGATAAAGCTGTGGAAAAAGGTTTTATGGATAGCAATCCGCTCGAAGATTTTATAGAAAATGATTTAAGTGATGACAATTATCAAAAATTTGATCTTCACAGACCATTTGTAGATAATATAATATTAGTGTCTCCTTGCGGAAAAAAAATGTACAGGGAAGAAGACCTCATAGATGTCTGGTTCGATTCAGGCTCAATGCCTTATGCACAAATGCATTATCCTCTCAGGATACAGAACCCGGAATTCAGGAAATTTTTCCCTGCTGATTTTATTGCAGAGGGTGTCGATCAGACCAGAGGATGGTTTTTTACACTACATGCCATTGCTGTCATGCTTTTTGACTCCGTCGCATTTAAAAACATTATTTCGAACGGACTTGTTTTGGATAAAAACGGGAACAAGATGTCAAAACGCCTTGGTAATGCTGTTGATCCGATAGAAACAATCGAAAAATACGGTTCAGACCCACTCCGTTGGTATATGATTTCCAATGCACAGCCATGGGATAACCTGAAATTTGATGTTGAGGGTGTTGATGAAGTTAAAAGAAAATTTTTCGGAACCCTTTACAATACCTATTCATTTTTTGCTCTTTATGCAAATGTTGACGGATTTGTTTTTAAGGAGGATGAAATACCAATAGAACAGCGTCCTGAAATCGACCGCTGGATTATTTCTTTGCTTAACTCACTGATTAAAAATACCGGACAGGCATATGAAAATTATGAGCCAACAAAAGCTGCCCGCGAAATACAGGATTTTGTTATCGAAAACCTGAGTAACTGGTATGTTCGCCTTAACAGGAAAAGATTTTGGGGCGGAGAGTATAATGACGAAAAAATTGCAGCTTATCAAACCTTGTATCATTGCTTATTGACTGTTTCAAAGCTGATGTCTCCGATTGCTCCTTTCTATGCTGATAAAGTATATACAGACCTGGTTTCGGCTACCGGCAGAGAGGAATTTGAATCTGTTCATCTCTCCGATTTCCCTGAATATGAAGAGCAGTCAATTGATCTTGATCTGGAAGAACGGATGGGCCTTGCACAAAAAATTTCTTCTATGGTACT
>CAZVTW010000085.1:0-15779 GCA_964629805.1 uncultured Bacteroidales bacterium
ATCGTCAAATATCAAGGGATGAGTATTTATATATGGAACGCTATAATAATATGACTCGCACAGGTTATAAGTTTTCACTTGAGAAATTTGATGATAACAAATTGATATATAAACTTTTGAGTGATTCAGCTATGTGTGATTCAATAACGCGTGAATGGGATGTGAAAAATTATTATGCCCGCACTTTATATGAAGATTCATCTGTTGTTACAAGTGGCGCTCAAATGGATACGATTCTTAATTTTGAGCCGACAGAACTTAGCCGGCGTCCGAATTTCGTGGCTGAAACAATGGATTTCAGGGAATTGAACCAGCATATTGAAACGCTATTATTCAGAGGATATAAAGTTGATAAATACCTGGTTGAAAAATACAAACGGGAAGCGATACCGTTTTCTATCATTATCCTGACTATCATAGGTGTGACTGTTTCACTCCGGGATATGCGCGGAGGTACAGGCGCTTATGTCGGGTTTGGCATCATTTTGAGTTTTACTTATATATTATTAAATAAAGTCTCTGTCACATACGGTATTGAAGGCAATCTTCATCCTCGTTTTGCAGTCTGGCTGCCTAATATTTTGTTTTCTTTGGTTGCTTCATATCTTATATGGACAACCCCAAAATAGTATTCTCAGGAGAGGATATTTTTATTTTTTATAAAATGACCGTATATTGAACCTAAAAAATTTGTAATCATGATAGTAACTTGTGTACATGTTTGGGTGAAAGAACAATTTATTCAGGATTTTATCACTGAGACAGTAAAAAATCATAATGAATCAATCAAAGAACCGGGTAATTTGCGTTTTGATTTTTTACAGGATGAGCAACAACCGAATAAATTTCTCATTTACGAAGCTTATGAATCTGAAGATTATGCCAAAGCCCACAAAGAAACAAACCATTATAAAGTCTGGCGTCAGGCTGTGGCTGATTGGATGGCGCAACCACGCGCAGGTATTCGATATCATGTTATTCAACCGTTAGATAAAGAATTATGGTAAATGATTTCCTTTTTGCACCGACTCCACATATTATTTTCGGAAGAGACAAGATTAAACAATTGCCCGGCATTATCTCCGGTCTTGGTCATCATGTTTTGATAGTGCTTGGGGGCAGTTCATATAAAAATACAGGATGGTGGCAGGATACCACGGAGTCGCTGAAAAAGGAAGGTATTACCTACCAGCAGGTGAATCTTGAACATGAACCATCCCCCGCATTTATCGATGGTGTGGTAAAAGATTATGCCGGAACAAAGATAGAAGTGGTTGTTTCAATCGGAGGCGGAAGTGTGATTGATGCAGGCAAAGCGATTTCTGCCATGCTCGGCAGGAAAGAATCTGTAAAAATCTACCTTGAAGGCATTGGTACCAAAAAACCTGATGGATCGAAAATTCCTTTCATCGCTGTACCCACAACTTCAGGAACCGGAAGCGAGGCAACAAAGAATGCTGTTATGAGTGAAATTGGAAGGTACGGCTTTAAAAAATCACTCCGGCATGACAATTTTGTACCTGATTATGCCATTATTGATCCTGCTCTCACATTATCCTGTCCGGCTCATCTCACTGCTGCATGCGGACTGGATGCCTTCACCCAGTTACTTGAATCGTATGTCTCGGACAAAGCATCACCCATGACAGATTCACTTGCTTTCAAAGGACTTGAATGTGTTGCAGAATCCCTTGTCCCCTTAGCAACAACAGCTGGTAAAGACTATCACCACAGATCGAATATGTCCTTTGCAGCTCTCATGTCAGGTATATGTTTAGCTAATGCAGGTTTAGGGGTTGTACACGGTTTTGCATCCCCAATAGGCGGACTTTTTAGCATCCCGCACGGTGTGGTTTGTGGTACGCTCATGGGTGTTTCAACGCAGTATACCATTGAAAAACTTCTTGAGTCAGGGGAAGACCATCCGGCACTTGAGAAATATGCCAATACAGGAAAACTGTTTGTCCCTGATACGCATAAGTCAAACAGGTATTATGCAGAATCTCTTGCTCATTCTATTTCAAACATCGTTGATAGTCTTCAAATACCCCGCTTGAGTGAGTTTGGTGTCACCAAAAATGATATTCCCGGTATTGCTGCAAAATCCGGTAATAAAAATAATCCGGTTAAATTTCAGCCGGAGGAACTGGAGAATATCCTTTTAGAAAGGTTGTAAATTATGCCTGTAATCATAGCGAAAACCTTTTAGTAGCGGACTCATTTACCCGGCAAATTGGCTTTTTGAGTAGATTTATGTTTTTTTAACATGCAGATATGAACCAAATCATACAAAAAAGAAGTTCACTTGTAATCCTCTTTATCTGTATTTCGGGCATATCTGCCCTGATTTACCAAATTACCTGGATTCGGGAATTTAAACTGGTTTTTGGTGTTCATGTTTTTTCTACAAGCGCTGTCTTAAGTTCTTTCATGGCAGGACTGGCATTGGGGAGTTATTTTTTTGGCAAATTAATTGACAAAAACAAAAAACCGCTTCTCATTTTACTTTTCATTGAAGCTGGTATTTTGGTTTTTGCTTTGACTTTTCCTCTGTTTTTCAATGGAGTCATAGAAATATATTCTTTTCTCAACAATGCTTTTGAACTTTCAATAGGGACACTTCAGCTGATACGGTTTATGCTTGCTTTTTTACTGCTTATCATACCCACCTCACTCATGGGAGGGACAATACCTGTTATTTCAAAATATTTTGTTTTATCATTACAGGAACTTGGATACAAAATCAGCAAATTATATTCTGCTAATAATATCGGTGCTGTTATTGGTTGTCTCATTGCCGGGTTTTTACTCATCCGGTCTGTCGGTTTACGCAATACAACATTTATTGCAGCCTTCCTGAACCTTTTGAATGCCGGGCTAATATATTTTCTGTACAAAAGAGAAAAAAACAACCCTCAATTTCTGCCCGGGAAGTCTTTAGCAAAAAGTGAACCTGCGAATACAATTATCAGAAAAGACCAGAAACCTCTTGATACCTTACTTATTAAAATATCTCTTTGGGTTTTTGCTTTGGAAGGATTTACAACACTTGCTTATGAAGTGATCTGGACACGGGTACTATTGGAATTTTCTTTTGACAAAACAGTATATTTTTATACAATTGTCATCGTCAGTTTCCTTTTCGGCCTTTCCTTTGGCGCTTTTCTTATCAGAAAGAGGGTTGACCGGATTCGTAACTATATCGTATACCTTGCTGTTGTAGAAGGACTAATTGGTATTAGTTCGTTTTTGCTCTTTTTACTTTTTTCAGGTTTTTCTCCTTATCTCATCAATCACAGGGTAATGTATGAGAATTTTTTCCTGCTTATGCTTAATGAATATCTTTTGATTTTTATTTTGCTTTCAATTCCAACAACATTGATGGGTATGACATTTCCGCTTGTCGGAAAAATATATACACATCATATCCGGAATATAGGTAAAAAGATTGGCATCCTGGGTTTCCTGGATACAATCGGTTCCATTTTTGGCTCTTTTGCTGCTGGTTTTTTGCTGATCCCTTTGCTGGGTATCTATTATTCAATGCTTTTTGTGGTGGTCCTGAATATTATTTCGGCCATCATTCTCATTTATTACGAGACGTCTCTTTCTGTGCATAAACGTTTTATTTATATCGCCATACCGGTCATATTGATTATTGCCGGGATAATAATGTTTCCTTCTGAAGCTTATTATCAGCACAGAATTGGCTACTATCCTGACGAAAAGATATTATCTTATGATGAGGGTGTTGCAGCCACGGTGACAGTTCATAAAACCCGCGACGGATATAAATCCCTTGCCATTAACGGAGCTAAAACAGCATTTGCCAATACAGAAGATATTCGTGTACACAGGATGCTGGGTTCTCAGAAACCTTTTACTCTCAATTATACGAGAATTAAAAACAAATTTCTGGATAACAGTTTAAGAATGAAATTGTATGATGTTGATTTGGAAAATCCGGAGGTTTTTCTTTCAAAACTCCTGATGGACAGTCAACAGATACAAAGGTATATATCCGGTTCAGATTCCAATACAGACAATTTCCCGCGTGTTGAATTCAGTACGGAAATGGATTTAAAACCAAACATTCATGTTTTAAGCTCATTGATTGATAAAAATACTGACTATCAAAATATTATAACAGGGGTTGACAGTTCTCAGGCCACTTCTGTATTTGATAAAATTAATATTTACAAAAACAGAGATAAAAGCCAGATAGAACAATTCATACATGCCTACAGAAAATGAACAGATTGATTTTTCTGTTTTGAAATTGTGAATGAATTCCCCTAATTGGAACTAAATTCCTGGTTTAATGTAAAATAGCCAGGATATGTCATCATGACACCACTTACCTCCACAGAGGGTTTTACTTTCAGGCTGACTCTTGTTGGTTTTTTGCTGGCATTGGCCAGGTTTAATCCGAAATTTATGACAGCATCTTTTGATTTCCCTGAAAGTAAATCACGGAGATCAGTTGAAATATAAAGGGGAATTTCTTTCACCCCATTATTGGCCGGAATAACAATCCTTTTATCAGTTGTTCCTTCAACCACTTTGACATCATCGATGTATGCAATCCAATCCAGTCTGCTTATCGCTGCTGTGGTTGGATTGGGATTTTTGGCTTCTACATTTAAAGTAAATGTAAGAGGCAGTCTGCCTGCTAAAAAGGCTTGTGTCAATTTTGCCGCATCGGTGAGTCTGAAGTCAGACAGCTTATTTTTCGAGCTGATATCTATCCCTGCCAGGCGCGGCTTTTCAAGTGTTGTAACCCGAAATTCACATTTCGAAAACGAGACAACTTCTTTTAATACATCGCATGATTGCCATAAAAATAAGAAAACAATGGCAATGAAAGATAATTTTATTTTATTCATAATGTATAATTTAGAGGATTTTTTCTGAAAAGATATTATGTTTTAAAGATAAAAAAAAATCCGGGGCATTTGACAATTTTTTTATTATAAGTATAAAAATAACATCAAAAATGGTTTAATACATTGATAATAGCAAAAAATTAGATGTAAATGTCCGGTAAATTCATGAAAAATTATATCTTAGCACGCTTTTATAAAAACTTTAAAAAAAGATACATTTTAATCCTTGAAAAGTATTTTAATAAAAATAAATTAACAACGAAAAACAATTAAAAAGCTACACTCATGGAACAAAAAGCAAATACAAGTTTAGGGATGACGGTTTTTGGCGCCATCTTTTTCATTTTTGGTTTTGCAACCACATTTATCATAACATTAAGCGCCCCTGTCAAGGCAATTTTTCAATTATCTGAATTTGAGGCCCAGTTACTGTCTTCTTCATTTTTTCTGGCTTATCCGATTATGTCTATACCAAGTGGAAAACTGATAGACAGGATAGGCTACAAATGGACAGTGATAACAGGTTTGATTTTCATGGCGATTGGCAGTTTTATTTATACACCCGCTGCTCAAATCCCTTCATTTCCTCTATTCCTGTTTGGAACATTCGTTATTGCCACCGGCGTTGTTTTACTGCAGGTCGCTGCTAATCCTTATGTAACAGCAATTGGACCGGAAGACACAGCATCAAGCCGCCTGAATCTGACACAGGCTCTCAACTCTATCGCTACAATGATAGCTCCCTGGCTTATTTCTGTGGCTATTTTTAAAGGTCTGAATTTACCCAATGACGACAGCCTTATCACACCTGAACAAGGTCTTGCTGCGGCTGACAGGGTGCCTATGCCCTTCATTATCATGGGTGTCATCATTCTGGTCGTTGCAGTTGCTATTTTTACCATCAAATTACCACCGCTTCAGATAGAAGACAGGGAGAAAAAAAGTATTTGGAAATATCCCCATGTTGTGCTCGGAGCTGTTGCTATATTCGCATATGTCGGGGCTGAAGTAGGTAATGCCGGTCTTATTGTAAACTACCTGCAAAATTCCATTAAAGGTATTAATAAAGAACAAGCCTCAACTTATGCTGCAATTTACTGGGGAGGTGCAATGGTTGGTCGATTCTTTGGCTCATTTATGTTTTCGGATATGAAACTGGCTAAAAAATTTATTTACCTGATTCCTGTACTCATCCTTGCACTTGTTGCCGGCTCTTTCGTTACAGGATGGCAGTGGGACATCGGAGCTACCTTTATGGGTGTTGCTCTTGTTAATTTCCTTTTGATGTTGGTTGGTCGCAGCAAAGCAGCCAGAACACTGGCTATTTTTGCCCTCATTACAGCCCTCTTAGACCTTACAACAACGTTTACCAGCGGTAAAGTAGCCTTATGGACAGTTATTTCAATTGGTTTGTTCAATTCTATCATGTTTCCAAATATTTTCTCTCTGGCAGTTAAAGATTTGGATAAGGGAGAATTAAGCTCTGCTTCCGGCGTTATTAATGCGCTTATTATTGGCGGAGCAATTATCCCCCCTGTAATGGGTTCTATTGCTGATGCCGCAGGCTATACATGGGCATTTATTGTTCCGGCAGTTTGTTATTTGTATATTTTCTTTTATGCAGCAAAAGGAAGTCAGATAAGAACAGAATAATCAATGTTGTTTAATATTATAAAACCATATTTACAATGAAAAAAGTTACAGTCGGAATAGACATTGGAGGGACGAATACAGCCATCGGTGTAGTTGATCAGGATGGAAAAGTGATGGCCAAGAATACTATCAACACACCCAAACACGGACAAGTCGATCAGTTTATTAATGACATTGTTGGTTCAATCAAAGCCCTTGAAAATAAAGCTTCTGAACAAAACGGCAACATCGAGTTAGCTGGTATTGGAATAGGAGCGCCAAATGGGAATTATCATAACGGAACCATTGAACAACCGCCAAATCTATCCTTCAAAGGGATTACCCCTTTTGTTGAACTACTGCGAAATCATTTCGATATGAAAGCTATAGCATTGACAAATGATGCCAATGCTGCAGCCATCGGCGAAATGGTTTATGGCGGCGCCCGGGGTATGGAAAACTTTGCCATGTTTACCCTTGGCACAGGTGTTGGCAGTGGCTTGGTTGTGAACGGTGATCTTGTTTACGGACACGATGGTTTTGCGGGCGAATGCGGTCATATGGTCATCGTTCCTGACGGCAGGATTTGTGGATGTGGCGGACGTGGTCATCTCGAGGCTTATTGCTCTGCCCCGGGCATGAAAAGAACAGCTTTTGAATTATTAGCTGAATACAACAATACAGATTCTCCCCTGGCAGATAAATCATTTAGTGAACTCGATTCACGGATGATTTATGAGGCTGCTATACAGGGTGATGAAATTGCCAGACAGGTGTTTGAAATTACCGGCAAATTACTTGGAATAGGTCTTTCAATCACAGTAAATCATCTGAGCCCGGAAGCCATTTTCCTTTTTGGCGGACCAAGTGCTGCCGGTGATCTGATATTTACCCCGACCAGGGAAAGCATGGAAAAACATATTCTGCCAATCTTCAGGAATAAAGTTAAATTATTACCTTCAGAGCTTGACTCAGGCGATGCTGCCATTGTCGGAGGAAGTGCCCTGGCATGGAAAGAGCTGGAAAAAGTTGGAGAATAGATATATGCTGAGCGGGCATAACATAACTATTCAAAACGAAGTAAAGTACTTATTTACAGTTTTTTATGTTTTTTTAAAAAACGTAAGTTATGCCCAGACGAAGTATAATTGCTGATTCATTATGATTTATCAAAAAGGATATCACCATCAGGGGAGGTATCCTTTTTTTTGGGGCTTTTAGAAAGGGAAAATGAAAGCCCTTAACACAAATGATTCGATCAGTTTAATTTCTGAACTCAGTAATTTTCGAAAACTATGCGTTACAAGGCATCGTTTAACTCCTCATCCCGACATCAAGTATGTTGGGACTCCGGGATTAAAGGATGCCTTGCGCCTTTATCTTTCGAATTTACTGAGTTCAGAATTTTACCGGACAATACTGATAATAAATATATATTACCCTTCCTTTCTCAAAATTTCCAGTGGTGGTTTCCGAATGACCTCTTTACTGTTTAAATAGCCAATTAATAATGTTAACAAGGGGATGATAATAATAAAAGCCAGCACAGACAAAAAATCAGGTTTAAAAGGTGTCTGAAACACAAAAGTTGATAAAATCCAGCTACCGAAGAGTGACAAAATAATTCCGACAAGGGCCGAAAGTGTTCGGAGAAACAGGTATTCAAAGGTGATAATTTTCAGAATAACATTCTTCCCAGAATAGAAAAACAGGATATTGTTACAGATATATCAATTCGTAAAAAAATCCCGGAAAACCAGGGGTAGCAGGTATTGAACTAAAACGCCAAGGAATGAACCAATTGTACTGCCAATGAAACCAAGGAAGGAAATCTGAATGAGGTATATCTTAAAAATGCTTTTACTTTTTGCGCCTAAACATCTGAGAATTGCAATAGGTGAAATTTTTTCTTTCATATAAACATGAATGGTACTTGCCACACCAATTGCCCCCAGTAGTAATGCGATGAATGCGACAAGGTACATAAAACCGGCCAGACGCTCAAATTGGTCTCCAATCCGCCCTTTTGCATTTTCAACAGTACTTACCCTGATGCCTTCCTCTTCAATTGAGTCATTGTATTCTTCCAATATTTTTTTGACTGTATTTTTATCAGGAATTTTGTAAAAATGCTGAAAGTTCACCCTGCTTCCAAACCTGATGAGGCCTGTTAAATCCTGGTATTGATAAGGGATGTATACTTTTGGGGCAATTGTGGAACCAATGGGTTGTTCGCCCGAGAACTTGTATACAAATCCCTCGACTTCAAATAATGCTTGTTTTTTTATAATTCGTCTATCTGCTCTTTTGTTAAACCAGTATTTTTAGCGATTATATCAGTTGGTATGCCATCTTTCTTAAAAGCTTTGGCAACTTCAAATACTTTATGTAATTCCCCTTTTTGTTTTGCCTCTTTTATTTCTTGCTCTTGTTTTTCCTTATCTCTTTTCGCCTGCCGTTCTAAAGCTATTTTGTCAAGATACTTTTTTTCCTGATTTTCATAATGTTCTCGCTCAGCCTCGTTGAACGACATTACTTCAAGTTCTGCTAAGGCTTTTATTAGTTCTTCAGTCGCAAGTTCTTTTGGTAAAGTGTCTTTTGTGTATTCGTGTGCTTTGTTCATAAAAGTAATCCAACGCTCTAGGTTTGAATGAATGTCAGGCAATTCTTTTTTAAACTTTTTTAGTTCTACAAAGTGTAATTCTATTCCGTCAACCTGCTCATAAAACTCTTTGGTTTCCAAATCACATAAACCTATTCTGCGATGATGACGTTCTTCTTTCTCAGGGTCTATGAAATAGTTAAAATCAATCAGACTTATTACTATTGTTTTTCGTAAATCTTCATACGTTTGTCCGCTTGTAAGTTGCGAAGCATATAGTTTTGACCAATAGAATAACAATCGTATGCCAAAGAAGTCATAAGGTGCAACCTGTACTTCAATGTCATAAAGGCGGTCATTTTCATCTTTTGCTTTTATATCCAAATAGCTTATTTTTCCACTTATATAATCTGAAGGGTTATACGGATTTTTCAATTCAAGTTCAACGACTTGTTCGTCTTCTGGAAGAACAGAGTTTACCAAAGATTTCAATAATTCTATATTTTTTTCTGTACCGAATAGTTTTTTAAAAACCAGGTCGATTTTTGGATTTATTTTGCTCATAATTCATAATATAATAACGTCTGAATACAAAGGTATGCATTAAATTAATATCGATTTATAAATAAAGCATGTAAATTTTGTTAAATCTTATATTGCATTGTATATCTGTCTATTTTTTAATAAAAATAAAGTCTCCACCTTCATCTCCCACATTCTGTATGTCTTCAAATTGAGGCGTGTTTGGACGATTGTTTCCAACTGGTATTTCAATAGACTGAAATAGTTCTGATGCAGACAGGTATGGGTTTTTGTTGTTTGTTAATCTATCTATTAAATACTTAAAGAACACACCTTTGTTAGGTACTGTTTTTAACGATCCGCTTATTATCGCATTTCTACTCTTAAGCTCGTATTTCTTTTGATAACCAATATCTGCATTTTTAGGAAAGGCTCTTGCTTCAAAAATGCTTCCACTGAAACATGCATCCCGTTCTGTTCCAGTTCTTCTTTGTTTCCATATCGTGGGTCTGTAAAGTAAATACCATCCTCATCATCAATCCACAAATCATTCGGGCTGTTCAGTTTTTTACCCTGATATTCATCAACAATGAGTGTTGTTTCTCCTTATGGCGAAATTGAAATGACCATGCGGGCTTTTCCGGCACAGGCAATCATGTTTCCTTTGCTGTCAAAATATAATCCGTTTGCGCCTCCCGTGTTATCAAGAAAAAGGCTTGCTTCTTTTTTTGTCAAAGGATATTGGTATATTTTTCTTTCAGGAACATCAGAAAAGAAAAGAATGCCTTCTTTATTCACTGCCGGACCTTCGGTAAAACAATACCCGTCAAGAATTTTTTCAGGTGTGTCCTGTGTATTATTGCATGATGCAATCAGCATTGTAATACCAAGATAAAGAAATAATTTTTTTGTTTTCATACTTTCAAAATTTGATTATATTTTTAACTTTCATCCTTTTTTAACCTGTTCATTATTTTGAGTCCTCAAATTCATACCCTTCAGGTAATTCCTTCACAACAGTTGAGGATCTTGAAACTGCGTAAGCAGCAAAGAAACCCAGGGCACCGTTGCTGATATTTGATTTGATATTTGAAGGCGGCCCGCTGAACAATGGGTCATAAACATATAGCTCATCAATGGTTTCCATCAGGAAATTATAATATTGTTCGCTAATACTATTTAATTCGAAAGTAACCACATCACCGACTTTCACCCGTTCGTCCGGTTTTTCATCCTGCAGATCCTGAGCAACTATGCCATTTGTATACCGCCCGTTAAAGTATTCATCTTTTTCATACCAGTACTCACGAATACTGTCAGTTACATACCTGTTGTTTATCAGAGCTTTAAACAGATAGAATTCGGTTGTAGGCGGGTCCAGGGCATACACATTAATTTCCCAGGCCTCCCACAGCTTGTTATAATTGAGTTTGATAGAGTCCATTTGAGCAATTGGATTTAACCGGTCAACAGCAGTATACTCTTCCGGCTGGCCATCTGAATTCACATCCACATCCGATATTTCAAGTGTATAGGTTCTTCCCGGCAGCCCAAAATAGTCAACCGGTGTTTCATATACCCCGGGTAGTGAATCTGACTCTTTAAGTGTAATTGTCGAATATTCGTCATTCAGTTCAACCCGTGCATTCCTGACCGGCGGTAAATAATCATTGTAATAATAATTCTGCGATTTGGTCAGTTTGACGCGATGCGCAATTGTATCTGTTGTTATTTCACCCTCAACAATTAAACGTGGGGGCATTTCGTCAACCTTCATTTCAATTTTTTCCGTACAGGAAGCTGCAAAAACGATGAAAATGATAATAAATATGTTTTCGTTGATTGATTTCATTGCTATTAGAATTTGAAATTATACGTTATTGTTGGTAAAATGGGAAATAAGTATGTTTTTTCAGCATACGTTTCTCTTGGGTTTCCTCTGTCCTGTACAAAATTGATTATCCAGGGGGTTTTTCGATTGTATACATTATATACGGATAAATTCCACTCACTTTTCCATCTTTTTTCCGGTTTGTCCTTGTTTTTAAACGACAGGGAGAGGTCCATTCTGTGGTAATCAGGCATCCTGGCTGAGTTTCGTTCTGTATAATACGCCATAACACTGCCCTTGTATTCCCAGCGGTTTGCCGGAATTGTCAGTGGTGTTCCGGTTGCATACACAAAGGTTGAGGAGATACTCCACCGCTGATTCAGTTCATATGACAGCACCAGGCTCAAATCATGCGGCTTGTCATAAGGAGCAGGGTAGGGGTTTCCGTTGTTTATCTCCGGAATTTCCCTTTGAGTTTTTGTATAAGTATACCCGAACCAACCGCTCAATTTGTCAAAGTTTAACCTGGTTAGGAATTCGGCGCCCCAGGCTTTAGCCTGTCCAAATCTCAGTTCACCCTCCATTTCTTCATTAAAAAAAATTTCAGCATGGTCTTTGAAATCAATGACATTATCCATATCCTTGTAAAAAAGTTCGAGAGAAGTTTCAATTTTATGCCCTGCAAAATTTCTGAAATATCCCAGGGCAAACTGGTCACATACCTGCGGTTTTACATGTGGAGAGGATGGAAACCAGAGATCAAGCGGAGAACCTGATATCGAATTAGAAGCAAGATGGATATATTGATTTGTCCGAGAATAACTTCCTTTCACCGAAGAAATGTCGTTTAGTACATAATTAAAGCCCAGACGCGGTTCCAGGCCACTATAAGTGTTAAAAACCTCCCAGCGGTCATATTTTATTTGATCTGTGGCATTATGTTCGTCATCATATTTATAAATTTTTGCGCTCCCGATATTCTGGAACAGTGAATATCGCAAGCCGTATTTTACTGTCAGGTTATCAAAAACCTGTTGTTCGTTTGACACATAAATACCACTTTCGAATGCCTGATTGTCATGGAGTTTCATTTCATTGAAGATAGATTTGTCTCCCAGGCCTTTGGCGTGAACCGGTTCAAATTTGTGCCTGGTGACTTGCACACCAAACTTCATGTGATTGTTGTTGCTTAAAAAATAGTCAAAATCTGATTTGACCGAATAATCATGCAGGTTTGATGTCCAGATAAATGAATTTGCTTCTCCCCCGGGAGCGCCCAGGTGATAGTCATAGAGACTGTAGATGGCTGAAAAATTTGCAAATAAAGATTTGGAAAACAAATGGTTCCAACGTGCTGTTAATGTCCTGTTTCCAAATCCAAACATAAAATATTTACTCTCAAACTTATCTTTTCCGAAATATCCTGACAGAAAAATGCGGTTGTTGTCATTGATTTTATGATTCACTTTGACATTTCCGTCATAAAAATACAGGGTATTGTCCTTCAGTTCCTCCTTTTTTGAGAACATAAGGAGAAGATCAGCATAAGACCGCCTTCCCGAAATGATAAATGAAGTGTTTTCGTTCATAATCGGCCCTTCAAGGGTTAATCTGCTCGAAATTGTACCAATTCCGCCAGTCCCGCTGAATTTTTTCGAGTTTCCGTTTTTCATTCGTACATCTAACAGTGATGAAAGACGACCTCCGGCATATGCAGGAATATCTCCCTTGTAGAGTTTGATTTCGTTGATTGCATCGTTATTAAATACAGAGAAAAAACCCATCAGGTGAGATGCATTATACAATGTTGCTTCGTCAAGTAAGATGAGGTTTTGGTCTCTTCCGCCACCCCGCACACTGAATCCGGAACTACCCTCACTTGTGCTTTGTACACCCGGTAGTAGCTGAATTGCTTTTATAACATCAACTTCACCCATGAGCGCGGGGATTTTTTTAATTTGTTTCATTTCCATCTTTGCAACACTCATTTCTGCATTAACCACGTTGGCATTCATTTTTTGTGCCTGAACAACAACTTCATCAAGCTGTTCTTCTTTTTCGGACAGCTCAATATTATACGTGTGATCTCCTGTAACCTCAATTTTTTTGGCCACCGGTTGATAACCAATAAAGGAATATACAAACGTATAAGTTCCAGGGCTGAGGTTGACTGAATAAAAACCATAGTGGTTCGTAATTGTCCCAGACTTAAGTTCTTCCACAAATACTGTTGCCCCAAAAAGTTCCTCTCCATTTTTTACATCCCTGACATACCCACTCACAACAAAGCCTTCGGGGTTTGGACCGGAATATATTTTACCGGATAAAAAAAAGAATACCATCAAAAAACAAATAATAATCTTTCTCATAACATCATGTTTGAAATTTTCCATAAGGACATGAGAAAAAACTGAAGGTTGCAATTTATTTGTTAAATTCATATTAACATGGATAAATAAACAGATACACCAAATTAAAAGATTATGACAATAGAGTGTGTTTAATCTGCTTATTTTTAATGCTATGTGATGTGCTTGTTCGTAATTCTGAGATAGTAAATTGGATATAGAAATTACTAAAGGTATGGTTAGAGGTTGAATATAATGTCTAAAATCTGTTTATAAGTAATTAACGATGAAAATTCCTCTAATCTATTTTAAATCTTCATATGTCATTATCAGGAGCATCTGTAATTCCTTCAGCCGGTTGGCGGGAGGAATATCATCTTTACTCATTTTATTTTTTTGTTGTAAAAAAAGAAAATTTATTTATTTTTATATGTCCAAAAGATATGCATAAAACGTGTTTTAAGCAAATAAGAAAATTGTTTGTATGCCCTTGATATACAAAGTACTGTTTTGTTATATACAATTGATATGAATTTATTTATGCATTTTAGAAAAAAGCCATATGAGGAAAATTATTACTTTCTTATTGTTTATTTCCGCACCTGTACTTTTATTAAGTCAAAATTGCCGTTATACAAACAGAATATTTGAAGAAATTGATGTCACCAAAAACATCATCTATGCTAATGCACCTGCTTTAAATGCAGGACCTTACGGGACATATCATGATGAAAGCAATACCACAAATATTGATTTAAAGCTGGATATTCATCAACCCCTCGGAGATTCCTTTACAAACAGACCTGCCATAATTTTTATTCATGGTGGTGCATTCGTATCCGGCAATAAGAATCATGATGACATGAAAGGGTTTTGCGATACCTTTGCATTAAGAGGCTATGTAACTGCTACAATTCAATATCGACTTGGGATGAATGTTCTTGATGCTACAAGCGCTACAAGGGCTGTTTACAGGGGACTCCAGGATGGAAGGTCTGCTGTGAGGTATTTACGTGAAAATGCAGCAGAATATGGTATAGACCCAAACAGCATTTACATGGCCGGAAGTAGTGCCGGTGGATATATCGCTTTGCAAAGTGTGTATATGGACGACGTTTCTGAGAAACCTTCTGCTGCCGGAACTTATCAATATAATGATCCGACTGATTTATTCCCGCCGTATGCTCAAATTACTGCCCCAAACCTGGGGGATTATGATATTGGTAGTTTTACGGATAAAAAAGGCAAACCTGATGCGGTTGTTAGTTTTTGGGGGGCAATAAAACATTCGGACCTTATTACACAGGAAGATTCAACACCGGTTTTTTTAGTTCATGGTAAAGCTGATGAAATTGTCCCCTTTGGTATTGGTTCTCCTTTTAATTTATCGACATTTCCACCAACCTATGGAAGCAAAGTGATTAACGATAAACTTGATAATTTAGGTTTGACAGAAAAGAAAACATATTTTGTGGACGGAGAGGGACATGAATTTTATGGGGTGTCAAATGGCATGTGGAGCAATGGTACAGGAGGTAATGCTTACTGGGGTATTGTGGTGGATAAGTCTGTTAATTTTTTTTATCAGCAGCATAAACCAAGGGCTGGTTTTACTTATGAGACTAATAACTTAGATGTTTCTTTTGAGAATACAAGTCAGAAAGAGATAAATTACCAATTATGGAATTTTGGTGACGGGAATAGCAGTATTGATGAAAATCCAGTTTATTCCTATTCATTGGCTGGTACATATCAGGTAGATTTATATGTTGAAAATTCCGTGAAGAGCTGGGATACAATAAGTCATTATATAACTGTTGAATCATCTGCCAATACAATCACTTTTTATGTCAATGACGATGCAGGTCCTGTTCAGGGCGCTGAAATAAACATAAACAGCCAAACCTTAACAACTGGCTCAGAAGGTGTGGCTACCATCGACCTTGAAGACGGCAATT
>CAZVTW010000086.1:0-15765 GCA_964629805.1 uncultured Bacteroidales bacterium
GAGACATGTAATTGTCCGGGTAGCGAAGAGTCTAAAATATCCGGACATTATTTGGTGTGAAAAAGTGTTAAGTGATAAATGAAAAATGCCAAAGAATACCTTATGTTTTATTCAAAAAATCCAAATGCCGCCGATATTTTATCTGCAGGGCAGGCTAGTCCCTGACTAAGATGAGGTAAATATTATTCTTTCATGAATGGACTCATTAGTTAAAATAAAAATATAAAACAATCATAACGAAAGCTAAAATAGCCCATATGGCCCATACCAGCATACTGGTTTTACCATTTTCCCTATAGGCTTCTTTCAGACCTGGCATATCATCATTCCGGCTTTTCTTTGTTGAAAACATTGAAATGAGTATCATAATCAAACACAAAGACACGAAAATATAAAACGAAATCTCTAACGGGTGAAAGGGATGCACCCATTTAAAGCCAGCCGGCCATTTGTTCAGAATGAGGAAACCAATTAAAATACTCATTGCAGAGCCAACAGATAATACAATGTTAGCAGCCAGGGAGGTAATTCTTTTCCATAATACTCCCATTAAAAAAACAGCAGCCATTGGCGGAGCAAGAAATCCAAGTATGGACTGAAAATACATAAACAAGTCTGTACCCTGCAAACCTGAAAGTCCAATTGCTACTACTATTCCAATAACAGCGCCGGCTAATGTTGTTAATCTTCCTATGGCTATCACTTTCTTAGAAGAAGCTCCGGGATTGAATTTCTTAACATAGAAATCAAGTGTAAAAATAGTGCTTAATGAATTTAATGCCGAATCAATGGTACTTATCAAAGCAGCTATTAAAACAGCCATTACAAGACCAATCATGCCTATAGGTAAAAGACTTGTGACCATGGTGGCATAGGCCTCTTCTGGTTTAGAAATATTTGGAAAAAGTAAGAAACACAATACTCCGGGCAGAACAAACATAAACATATCCAGGATTTTAAGCCAACCAATAAAGTTAGTTCCCAATTGCCCCTGCCTTAAATTCTTTGCACCCAAAACCGACTGCACCATTGATTGATCGGTACACCAAAACCATATTCCCATTACAGGATAACCGAGAATAATGGCTAACCACGGATAATCAGGATGATCATTGGGCTGAAATAATTTCCAATACCCTTCCGGAACTGAATTAAAAACCTCAGAAATACCTCCTGCTTTGGCTATACCGACAAATGTGAGTACTAAGGAAACAACAATAAGAAGCCCCATTTGAAAAACATTCGTATAAGCTATTGCCTCCAGTCCGCCAGCCATTGCAAAGAAAGCTGAAATAGCAACCAATACAACAATTGAAACCCATAAGGGCCAGCCCATAATCTGACTTGTTAATATGCCTCCTGCAAAAAGAGTCATCCCCAACCACGAAATTATAATAGTAATAATAGAATAACCGGCAAGCAATTCACGCGTAAAACCATTGTACCTTTTGCCAACAAACTCGGGTAAAGTACTGACCTTCATTTTTATGTATAAAGGTGCAAATACCATTGCCAGAAAGAATATAAAAACAAAAGCATACCATGAGAAGTTTGCTGCTGCTATGCCCTGCGCAAAACCCGATGCAGCAGAAGCCACGAGCATTGTAGGTCCTACATTTGTACCCCACATTGTCAGGCCAATTGCCGGCCATTTTAGTGTTTTCCCCGCCAAAAAAAGGTTCTCGCCTTCTTTTTTCTTTTTCACAAAACTTATCCAATAGCCAATACCCAGCAATACAATCAGGTATAGAATTACGACAGTAAAGTCAAAATAATGTAAATGCTCGTGAATATTCTCCATTTTTTTATTTTAACTTTTTGTCTGCAATTAACAAAATAATGGAGCTAAAAGGTTTAAGATTTATACTACCCGATACCTTTTCTTCGTTAAAATTGTAATACTCACCATGGCTCAAATCAATTATTTTGTCTTCAAATGTATCATTATAAAACACCTTTGCCCCTTCTTTATAAATGTCAACCTTTGTAATATCTATTGAAATACTGTTCAAATCTATTCCAAGTTCTTGCTGCCATCCCTCCAATGTAAGTTCCTTACTATTTTTAAAACTATTATGATAAGTCTGATATCTAAAATAGAATTTTTCAAGCATATTACAATAGAAATTATTTTGCATCCTTGCCGGAGTGAAAACTCCAATTTTATGGTTAGCAATACTCACTGCTTTTTGTTCCTTATATTTGCAATACACCGTATTATTCTCAACAATATGTCCAAAATTTCCACCTATCTTATTCCACTCTGCAAAAGCAATTCCCTGAGAATTATTATATAGATTATTATTCAGGATAGTACAATTAAAAACAGCGTCATTAATGAATAAGCCGGAAGAAGCATTGTTTATTATCGTATTGTTTTCAATTGTAAGGTCATGACAATTATTATCAATATACAAAGCAAGTCCTATATTATGATGGTCAGGGGTACTCTCGGTGTTGCCCCTGGTATTCATAATAATATTGTTTCTGATAATGTTTTTAAATGTAACATCCGGATGCCTTGCAAAACAATAAAAAGCGCCACCATCATTTAAAGTAAGCATACAATTGTTAATGAAATTATATTCGCATATACTGTTATTTCCATCCATACGAATGCCACTGTATCCACAACTATCAATTCTATTGTTTTTTATGATATTATGATGGGAGTATGGTGGAATTTGCGCTTCGTCTTCCTTGTTGCAAATTAATATACCAATGGGGCTAAAATTACCGCTCCATCCATAACCAGGTATCAGGCCTACTCGTTTTATATCGTTGCCTGAAATTTCTGAGTTTGATAGCACACCGGCCGTAATTCCACGGGCATTGGTGTTTCTGACAATATTATCCGATATTTTACAATTATCCGATCCGTAGCCAAGGTTTATTCCAAATCGTGAGGAATTGGTTACCAAATTATTTCTGATTTCTAAATTATTGCTTTTTCCTTCTACATGTATACAGCCTTTAGAAAACTTATCAAGATGTAAGTTGCTAATTATAATGTTATTAGCATTATTCAGTAATACTCCGTAATGATAAACACAGGATTCAATCGTCAGATTTTTAATATCCTTATTTGTGTTATAATAAAGGATTGATTTTTTTTCATCCTGAAACCACTCACCCAAAGAATCAAGAAGCTCAAATTTATTGTCAAAAAAGTATCCAGAGCCAAGCTTTAATTTATAAATGGTTGAATTTCCGTCAGGAGAGTGTCTGTATTCAAAACCTTTTTCAATAGGATGATCAGGATGTTTTCTGAAGTAAACAGACGAATTCTTATACTTATCCACTATACGGGTTTCGTATACCCAATTGATTGTTCTCATTCTCACGTTTGCACCTTCCCAGTAGCCGTCTGGTTGCCTTAAATCTCTATCTTTAAAATGAATAGAATCCCCGTTATAATCAATAACCAAAAATCCGGAATTCGGGTATCGCGCAAGAGTTTGAATGGTATTATCCGCATACAAATTTCTAATTCTTGTGCTAAATTCAGCCATATATATATTTGCTTTATACTTTTTCCAGCCGGAAATTACTTCGGCGCCGGAAATTACAGGCAGATCTCCCTCTCCATAAGCAGTAAACACAATCGGTTTTTTAAGAGTTCCGGAAACATTCACATTAATTTGCCCCCTGAACACATCCCCTCTTTTAAAATGAATTACATCTCCGGGTTTGAGCTTTTGTTTGTTCAGTCTTTCAATTGTTTGCCATGGAGAATTAACACCAGTTCCTTTATTGCTGTCATTACCTGAAGCCGACAGATAATACTTTGTTGCATTAACATGCATCATAAAAAAACTAAAAACCACGAACAACAAAATCCTTCTTTTTAGAATAACCATATTTTTTAATATTAAATTTAAAATGTTTTTTTAGATAGTTAACGTCTATTCAGTTTTTTTAAAATTATAAATTTTCTCCATTGCAATCCACGTTTTGGAGCTATCTGCTCCGGGAGGTGCAGTCTGTAAGGCTCCCATTATTTTTGACCATTTAGCCAATGTTTCGGGATGAGAATTTGCATAACAGGCATTAATTGAATCAATATTCATATTTTCCGGATACTTTAAAATCATTACCAGCCTTTTATCAAATTGATAAATTTCAATAGACTCATAACCACTCACCTTCGCCGCTTCCTGTACTTCCGGCCAGATATACTTATCGCTATGATATTTTATATACTCCTTTACAACCGAATCGTTTTTCAGATCGCAGGTCATTACTATTTGTGTTAACTTCACATTACTGTTCTTTTCTGTTGTAGAATTACACGAAGTAATTAGGATTAAAAATAGAGAAATGTAAATATTAAAATTCATAATTTTGTATTGAAGATTGAACATTCTTTCTTTTATTTACTCACCCATACAGGTGATGACCAGGCCAATTCACCGTTTTCCTGAAGTACCCTTACATAATAATAGCTTTCGCCGTCTGTGATCTTTTTATCTTCCCAACTTACGGTTACTTCCTTTTTGCCATTGTGCTTTATTTTATACTCCTTATTGTCTTTTACAACCACTATTTCTTTTATTTTATCGGTGCCTGTTACATGTATATCTAACTTACGTTCTTTGCTTTGAATAACATCACCCATTAAATGTCCGTTCATCTTTACATCCAAAACAATATTATCGGTTGCACCGTAGGTATGCCGTTTTTTCAGTCCGTCCATAATACCTTCGCGGGTGAATTCTTCCACATACACCATAGCAAAAGACACATGGGTAGATTTATGGTCGGAGCTTGAAATAACGCCAAGATGATGACCTTTTGCCAAAGCATCGCGAAAAAAACCCGATTTATTCATACCAAACCACGGGAGGTCGTCTCTGAAACGCGGGCAGGTGCGGCATTCGGCACTCATGCGTTCTCCCTGGTATATTTCCATTACCGGTTCATGCTCGGTGTTAAGTTCGCGCCAGTCTGTCCCGGCGGCTTTAGTGGCTGAGGTATGAGAGATGCAAATCCCGTCGAATTGCTCCAAATATCTGTATAATAGTCGTGTGTCAGGTGATATGTTTGTATTGGCAAAATCAGATTTTTTATATCGTACACGGGGCAGCATTCGTATGCCTCTTTGGGCAAAAACAACATTTCGATGTCCATCGGGATACCCGCAACTTCGCTCATAACCAAACAGTCCGATAAATGAATTGTTAAGGTTAAATACATCGGTATATTTTTGCGTAAGGTTCCAATGGTACTCATTGTATCCGTTATCGTGGTCGCCATTGTTCATCCAGTCTAATTTGGCAGCATCCAGAGCATAACGGTATGAATCCTCAATTTCGCTGTCACCTGCACCATCCCCGGAAAATGAAGAATGTCTGTGGGTATCACCTTTTAATATCCTGTATGTTTTTCCGTTCACTGTGGTCCGGTAGTTCTGTATTGTTTCCACATCTTTGCTTTCCTGTATAAGATGTTTTGGAATTTTTGATAGTTGAGGCGGTTCTATGCTCTTTAATTCAAAATCAAAAAGCTCGTCAGGGACTTGTAATTCGGCCAGCCAAATATTTTGTCGAAAAAGATCATCCGTGTTTATTTCTCCATTGCCTGCTTCATAATCCGATGCTTGTGCTACCTTGGCATCAAAAGCTTCGGAAGTGGCGATTGCCGGTATTTCATGCATCTGCCCAAAAGAGCCCCCTATTTTTACCGGTTTGCTCCAGCTTTTACCATTGAAACAAGTAAAACAATTTTGCCACTTAATGGTATAATCAATTTCTGCGTTGGTTTTATACACTAATAAAATATGTCCATGTGGTGTTTTTGCCAGAGTGGGAGCATTCAGGTAATGATGAGGCTCAAAAGCTGTTTTGTATTTTTCCGGTGAACGAACGATATTATAAAATAAAGTATACCGTGTAACTTTGGGAATTATTTTATCTACAGGTACAGGCGTTGTGTAAAACTTCCCGTTATCAATACAAACAACCCTTAATGAACGGGTTTTATAAAGCCCCTCCGTATTTTTGGCTTTAATAAAATAATGAACGCCATAATCTTTCCCCCAATTTTCGCCGGCTTTTTCGTAAGCTATCCAAAGTCGGTCGTTATTATCAAAAACAAGCGAAGGACGAACTTCATAGTCAAGTGTTGTTGCAACCGGCATTTGTTTTACAGGTGCTTCTATATCCGAAAGAATGGTGTAATACACATCATAATTTTTATTTTGATAGGTATCCCATGCTATTGCTATATTTTCTTTACTATCGGAAGCAATTGCAGGTTGCCACTGGTTGGAAGCAGGATCGCCAATACTTTTCTCCTGAATGTCGGATCCGGAAAGCATGGTATAAAGAATATTATAGGAATTATTCCTGAAACCCTGCCAGGCAATCCATACCCCCTTATTGTTTGCTGCAAGAACCGGATGAATATCGGGACCGGGAGATGAAGTAAGCCGCTTTATTGTAGCGGTTTTGTTATTTTTAAAAGTCGTATAGTAAATATCCTTATTGCTGTCAACATTTTCTGACCAGGCAATCCAAAGCGTGTTATCCCTGTCAAGAACCGTAGCGATATTAGTTATATCTTTTCCTTTTATTGTGACAGGAATTTTTTCAAGAATATTTCCGTCCTTCTCAATTATTATATTTATTCTGTCCCCATCGGCCTTTTGAGCCAGGAAATCAAAATTGTCGGGCATATCTTCGGTAAAAGGAAAATAGCGATACGGTGAAATGCCTTCATAATATGAAGAATAGGTAATATATGTTGTGCCGTCTTTTGTAGAGCTTATTGCCGGATAGCCGTGATATTTTTTGCGGTCGGCAATATATTCCTCATCTGTAATGCGTTGTGCAGGATATATCCGTGTAATCGAAACCTGTTCTTCCAAAAACAATTCCGGTTTGCCAAATTCTAACTTATCCGGAACAAATGTAAACTCCCCATGAACTGTTGATATGGTAACTCCTGCTCCGGGAACTGCTTTCAAACCTACGTTCAGGTAGAACGGTTTATAAGGCATTTTGTCTTTTTCGGGTGTGTATCCCTCCACAATTTTATTGTATTTGAGCACCCAGTCCCATACCATTCTTGCTTTTGCTTCTCCCTGCCAGGTAATCATGGTATCGGTTTGCTTTGCATAGCCTTGTTTGCCATATCCCATATTTATTCCCGCGTACAAACATTTGTTAGCATCGTTTTTATCTGCAAAAAATAATTTTCCGTCCCATGTTGCTGAGGAATCTTTCCCAAAATGAATATCCAGACATATTAATTTCTGTTTTGTACTATTCTGTGCTTTAGCGTTTAAAAAAAACATGGATGTGAACAGTATAAGACATCCGTAAAAAAAATTATGTATTTTCATATTGTTAGAATTATGAATTATGAATTATTATTTTTCAATTAAATTATTTCTGTTAAAATACTTTTACAGATATTTCACCATCATCTTTTATATCGGAAGGTTTTATGTTATTATATTCCTTCCAATTGTTTTTATCAGGATTGCCAATTCTGATTGTATAATTGCTGTTTGTAAATACTTTGGGCGAAAACGTATCTCCTTTTATTCTTACAGCATATTCCACTTCTTTGATTTTGCTGTTTGTTATTATAACGACTGGATTTTTCATGCCTTCAACCTTAATTTTTGGTAACCAGGCAACGGCTTCCCTGCCGTAATTATCAAACTGACTGATGGAATGCGGAAAACCTTCATGCTGATTATCTGGTTTTTCATTGCACAGGTCGGCCAAAAATTTGTACGATTCGTTTTTTATGCTTCGCTCTGAATTATCAAAAGTAACAATAGAAAATCCTGATGAACGCTTGTTCATGCGGATGTAGCGATTATAGTATGCTGTACTGTCTGCCGGGTTTCCTACGGCATACACATAAAAATAATTACCAAAGAAATCCCGATAATCACCTGTATTCGGATTTCCGTGCCTGGGTCTGTTTTTAACTTCCCATCCCAACTTATCCGGAAAAAAACGCCGCTCGTAACAAGATGCAATAGCGGGGGTACATATCACCCAACCGGCATCTCCTGGCTGGTCGACACCATATTGTGCCAGCATGGGCAAGTGCTGATCGCCACAAATATGAAAAGCAAATGCCTTCCTGGCAACTTTGAGCGCTTTGTCGCGAGCTGTTTTGGGCCATCCTCCGGAATCCAAATCGCCAAATAGAAACATTTTTTTTGGTCCCATGTGCGTAGCTGCTCCGGCAAAAATTGTCTGAGAAAGCAACACTTTCATATCCGACCCTTTCCATTGAGTAACCCAGTGGTTTAAAAAATCTAATTGCCGATCTCCTAAAAACTTCAAGTCTGGTCTTTCCAATTTTGAAGGATCAATTTTAAATTTAATATGATCTTTTCTTCCTTCCCACCATGAAACGCTTTCAGGACCGCTTTTAAAATGGCGGTCGCCAACAATAGCAAAACTAACCCTTCCATATACCAGCTCTGTATGATAAGGCAGAATACCCTGAATCATTTGAATTGTGTCGTAACAATCCGGTAAGTGGGAAGTATTGGTTTTTATGACAACATTGACCATTTCAGCAGGCTGAACAAAACCTGAGGCACAATTTTTATTTTGTTCCCATTCTTGTTTTGTTATTTTTTTTCCTCCTGCTCCCCAAAAATTACCCTGTATCACGTCGTGGTCATCGGGGATGCAAATCGTTGGCCGATCGCGCATTAAATCACCAAACGCCCAACCAAACATGTACCACTTGCCCAGGTAATTTAACGTGGCCCTGTCGGCAGGGTAACGTATCCAACAATATCCGCCGTTTTGTTCGTATATATTATCACCTGAAAAATAAAGAATATCAGGATTTATTTTCTCCAGGTTTTCTACTACCGGTCGGTATGGAAAACCACGATATTCCTGACAGGTCATTGCACCCATTACCAACGGACGCTCTACCGGATCGTGCTGTATGGTTCCATTGTAATAATTTTGAACTTCTTTCCCATCAGTAAACTTTTCGGTATAAACAAGCTGGTACACTACATCCTTTGTGGCATCCCAGTTTTCTATTTTAAAAGCAACAATGCAGGCATCTGGTTGAATTGTTTCTGTAGCAATTGTCTTCCAGTCTTTGTTTTTTTTAATCTGTAATACAACATCCTGCACATCGTCATCGCCAACGGGCGGCATCTGGGCGGTCATTTTTAGTGTACCTTTACTCAGGGTGTACATCGACCAAAGTATAGGACCGAATTTATTTTCAGGTTTATATTCCAACATGGAACCTTTCATTTCCATATCGTCAAACCAAAACGAAGGGCCACCTGCTTCATAATTGCACCAAAAATTACTCATGTCATCTGCTGTGTTCAAAACAACTTCCTCTCCATTGTCTTTTTTAACTATCCAATAATGATTATTAACAATGGCTACCATTCCTTTTACTCGTGGTAATTTTGTTTTTGTAACTTCAGCAATCTTATGAGAAGCATCTTCGGCGATCAGTTTCAAATTATGAAAACCATTGTTTTCTGAAATAGTGACCTTTAAAGTAAAATCTTCAATTCCAAAATTTTTCGGTAAATCAGTCAATACACTATCAATGAAAATATATCCCCTGGTATGAATACCAACATTTATTCCCCTGCCAAAATAAGCAAGCGACTTATAATTATTATCTGTATGGTCTTGCATACCAATCCAAAAACCGGCACTTCCCTCAACAGAATCTTTATGAATCAATCCGGATTTAATTGACAATTCCAAATTGCCTTTACCGGTTAGTAAATGAGTTAAGATATTCACCCTTTGCTCTGGTCGTTCACCATTGCATTCCAGACGCCCGTTTTCTACTTTCCAGTCTTCCATTGGAACTGCCCGGTAGTTTTTACCTACCCATACCCTATCAGGTATAGTATTGAAATCATCCTTGAATTTTTCAGTTTTTGTCTCTGTATTAGTGCATGAACTAATTACGAGAAAAGCAAAACATATAGAAATAAAAATACTTTGTTTCATCATCTTACCATTTAATGCACTATCATATTAACCTATATCTGAGAATTTTACTTCATGAGGCAACAAATTCTTTTTAACAGCATAAGCTGCACATTTTCCGGCTGCTTCGCCCATTGGAACCGCATTACCGGTAACCCTGTAGCTACCGTGAGCATAAAAGTCGCCGCTTATGCAACGCCCTGCCATCATTAATCCGTCAATATCTTTTGCAATGAGCGATCGTAAAGGAATATCATAAGGTTTGGCTTCCACACCATCGCTGGAATATGCTTTGTGTTTACTTGGATCAAGTGAATGAATATCCACACAAAATGTTACCCTGCAAACCGCATCCTCAAATGTAGCACCACGGATCAAATCATCAGCAGTAAGAGTATACCTGCCTGCTATTCTTCTTCCTTCCCTAACACCTATATTTTCGGGAGTTTGGGAGATAAAGACATCTTTCCAAACACCGCCGAGTTTTCTCAGGCCATCTACAATGGCATTTACTTCCTTTCGCGCTTCAATAGTTGCTTTCGTTATATCGTTTGCATTTAATGCTGATACATTATACTGATGATTAGCCATCATGGCCACTAAATTATTACTGATGTCAAATAAAGTTTGTTTGGAGTATGAAGGATCCAAACCTGTGCTTCTGATTTCTGCCAGAAAGTTTTTCTTAGCTGTTGCGTGGGTTTCCGATGAAGGATAGGTAATAATTAGATTTCTTTTGTGCAGTTCATAAGAGTTTACTCCGGCAAGCATGACGACATAGCTCATGGGTTGGGTTTTTCCGGAAACCGGATGCCCGATAGCATAACCGGCTCCGGCCAAAGCAGCCATATCGCCGTCTCCCGTACAGTCGATAAACACTTTTGCATTCCATTTCTCCTGTCCTGATTTGCTGTGGGTTGTTATGTGGGTTATCCTGTTTTTTTTTTCAACATTGGCATTGGTTACACGAGTGTGCAAACGAATGTGCACTCCGCTTTCTATTGCCATCTCATCCAGTACAAGTTTCATAGCCTCCGGATCATATCTTTTTGGGATTTTTTGCGTATTTTTTTTATCCAGATTATTCATAATCTCCTTCATAATCCCTTGCTTGTTCTCATAATCAATAATATTGCAAAGCAACCCTGCTGTCCATGTACCTCCAAGACATCCCTGTAATTCGATCAGGGCTGTTTTTGCGCCGCTTCCTGCAGCAGATAATGCTGCTGCTATTCCGGCAGGGCCTCCACCACAAACAATGACATCAAATTGATGATTTTCTTTTACATCAATATTCAACTCTTTGGAATCATTTTCTGATTTTACCGCAGAGAATAAAGGTGATGACATACCAAACAGCATTGCTCCAAAAGCACTTTTACTAAAAAATGATCTACGTTCCATATTCTTTAAAATTATTGATAATTACCTGACATAATACATTACTGTGATTTTTGAATTTATATCACTTTCGGGAATCGTAATGGTATTTGTTTTTTTAACTTTATCGTAAACAACTGAAACTTTCTTACCATTAATTTTTGCTAATTTTGCTTTTTGGGATGCAGCCAGCTCAATCTTATATGATTGTTTTTCTAACCGGCCTTCATAAGAACCTTTTGTTGGATTGATTATGATTGTATGCATATCTTTTTTTCGACTGTATTCCAGTTTGGTCAGTGCATTTTTTCCCTTTTTGTAATCCTGGCTAATTCCATCATCCTCATATAATTCAAAACTGGATGATTGACCTTCTAAAAAGGCAAACATTATTCCATCATGATTTGAAAAAATATTTCCTCTCAAATTAAAATCTTTGGTTATATCCTGCCATTCAGCGCCGTTCCATTGTAGGTAATGAGATTCGGTTGCATTAAAATTGCCTGTCCTGGTCAATACAGTACAACTTATAATTGGTTTGCCATCGCTATCCGGAAAAATATTGCCCTGGTTTGTCATGGTCCATTCTTCGGTTGGCGTATCGCATGTATTAGGGTACCCTTGTGGTAATTTTGTAAATACCACATCGCCATCCTGTTCGTCATCCCCGGTATCGCATGTAATGGGGAGTTTTTTGATTTGCGAACCATCAGCCCTGAACCAGGTATCGCCTTCATCGGGTGAACAGGCATACATAACATGGGTGTGAAATTCAGCAGGATTACTGGTTGTAAACACATTTTTTGACAGGTTCCACGTGCAATGCATCACATTGTTTTCATCAAAAGCAACTATTAATTTATATCCCTGGTAAAAGCCATAATTACCATAAGACAGACAAGAACCACCACCGGAACCTGAATTATCCCAGACAAAAGCAGTTATACCGAGGTCAGAACCGCAATGCTCTTTACAGTCAAGTCCGTCAAAGCAGTAATCCAGGGAACCAATCATTATCCATTTTTTTGTTGATGTGTCATATTTGCCTAAAGCAATGGATCTGGTACCTTTTGCTGCTGAATTATGTACCTGCGAGCGGTAAGCAACAAACAATGTTCCGGTCAGGCTCCGGTAAAAACTTTGATACGTAATACCAATGCCTTGTAAACCACCATTTTCAAAATCATTTCCTTTAAAAGTCCAGGATGATATATCATCAGGATTATCTGAAATATAATAATTCGGAGATGAATTATGGTGATTACCAAGATAATGAATATACCCATCACTATCCAATCCAATTGATAATTCGGCATGGTTATCATCGTCCTTTACCTTTTCATGAATTACATGTGTGGTGACTTCTCCTGTTTGCGCATCTTTTCGTGCAATAACAGCTTTCATATCAGGGCTTATATATGCCCAGTAAATATTGCCGTTCTCCTCGTTTGTGGCAATTGCCGAACTCCAGGAAACCCCGTCAATGTTGCTTACAGCAAGAGGTCCAATATCAGATTCCTGATGTACAACAAAATCCTGACTTGCTGCATTTGTTAAAAAAATAAAATTAGCAGCAATAAAAAAATAAATAAACAGGTAATTTAAAGAATGTTTCATATGTTTAAAATTTGTTCACGAATTACGCGAATTACAAGAATTAACACGAATTAATTAACTTCAGTAGATTTTTTAATCTTCCACGTTTGTGCCACACAATTGTTTCATATGTTTGGAATGTACACTATCGTATTCACCAAAAAGTAGAAAAAGAAGAACCGGTTCTGTCAAACCGGTTCTCTTCCCTATGAAAAAACAAACTACTACTTCCGAATTATCTTTTGTTTATAAAGCCCGTAATCTGTCTTCAGCGATATGATATAAATACCAGTCCGAAGCTGAGATACATTTATTTTTTGTTTATTATTCACATTGCTGATATGACTTACTTTTTGTCCATATACATCGTATATTCCTATTTCATGAATATTTTGACTACAATTAACCGAAATGAAATGTTCTGCCGGATTGGGACCAATTGTCACACTAATGCCTTTTATGCCATCAATACCTGAGAACACCACCGGGACAATATTACTTTCACCGGAAACAACATCTCCGGCATACGCTTTCACCGAGTAATTATGGGTACCATCAGCTAAATCGTTTACGAGGTATTTTGTATCAGTAATATCAGCCACTTCTTCACCATCTTTGTAAATTTTATATCCATCAGCGTATTCAACAGATTGCCAGGACAAAGTTATTGTATTGCCCTCTGTTTCGCTTGTTATCTCCGGCGCATCAAGTTCCGGGACTGGCAAAAGGATGTCAAGTGGTTCGGTGAAGTATGAACGGACATCACCTTCTCCATAAGCCTGTAATTCAAAAGAATACAATTTCAAAAAATTAAGTTCCCCAATTGTGGCAGAGTTTTCGGTTACCTCTTTAATCAATTCACCATTTTGAAAAATATAATAACCGAGTGCACCCTGTGCTTCATCCCATGAAAAAGTAATACTATTTCCATCAGTGGTGTAACTGAAGTTAGCCGGCATTCCGGGTTTTGTATATCCCTTTACCTGACCGCCGTCAAGAAGTTCGATTGTTCCATAGCGCCAGACATCGCGGTAAATAAGGTCATCCTTGTCAATCCAGGCTAGTTGATCTCTGTTGACCTCAGTGGTATCATCCACATCATTTATTTTTACATCAAGGCCTATCATCATGCCTGCTTCCAGTTTATTAAGTCTTATTGAATCCGATTCAATTTTGAATTCAACAACATATCCATCCTCTGTGGTTTTTAACTTAAAATCATACCCTGGCGGATTACCCCAGCCAGGAGCAATTCTACCTTTTATTTCTTCCGTATCATAAGCAGCGCCAACAGAAATAAGACCAGGTTCGTCTTCAGGTGCTGCAACTTTACTGTTTTCCGGATCAAGATAAATATTCAGATGATCGGTTTCATTTCCGTTATCTGTTTTTATAAGAATATCATCTTTTACTACACCCAAAACATAGAGATTATCCTCATCCCAAAGAACTTTAAAGTAGCCGCTCAGATCATTTTCATCAGTAACATCATGTGGTGCCAGATTTTCAGGATCAACAACGGTCGCAATATCAAATTGCCTGACATCAACCCATTTCTCATCAATTTCGCCGTCAATTGTAATTAAACCCTCTGTAGGAGTCTGACCTCCACCTTTTAATGTCATAGTACCCCATCCTGAAGGATCATTCCATTTTCCGCCTTCAACCGACAGGAATTTGGTGCGGTCGTTCTCATCGGGTGCATCACGGTCCTGGTACTGTACCATGATGCCTATTTCTTTTCCGTCAACCATATCGGCGGCTGAAAGGTTCTCATCTACTTTTGCTATGGTATCCCATGGGAAGGCGGCTTCTAATATCCACCCTGTGCCGGTTTCTGTTTTGATAATTTCAAATCCAAATCCCTTAACCCAACCATTCATATGATCGAACTGCGAAGTTGCTCCCGGGGAGTTTACCAAAGAAGGGAAGGTTCCCAAACTATTAGGCCACCCGGTTTCGCCTGGGACAATTTCAATTTGTCTAAGCATTCGTATCTGGAAATCATTTTTGTCATCCAGGCTGCTTCCGTCCGAGTTATCCAGGTCTACAAAGAATTCAATATTATCTACTGCCCATGGATCATTGGCAACCGTGATGTTTTCATCATCTAAAATCACTGCTTCCGGATCGGTAATATCAACAAGAAGATACAATTTTTCAGCATCCCATGTTACTTTGTACGATACATTGCAGTCTTCTTCACCATTTAAGAAATCTTGTCCGCTTACCGGGTTCATAGGTAGCTCTTCAATTGCATCCCAGTCGGCTTTGTTGCCATCAATGGCAATTTCAGAAGTAAGAGCCTGTGCATCAAAATCCGGTTTAAATACAGGGCCTGAAACCGGTTCTCCTTTCAATGTCATGGTACCCCAACCAAAAGGTTTGTTGTGGTTTCCGTCTTCTACATTAAAGAATTTGGTTCGGTCGTTCTCATCAAAAGCATCCCTGTCTGCATATTGTACCATAATGCCTATTTCTTTTCCATCAACCATATCGGCAGCAGAAAGGTTTTCATCTACTTTCGACAATACATCCCAAGGGAAGGCAGCTTCCAGTATCCAACCTGTTTCGGTTTCTGTTTTGGTAATTTCAAAACCAAAGCCTTCAACCCATCCTTTTTGGTGGTCGAAATCTGATGTTGCTCCGGGAGAATTTACCATTGTAGGGAAGTCGCCCAACCCGTTTGGCCAACCTTCTGCTCCGGGTATAACTGAAACCTGCCGCGGCATACGTATCTGGAAGTCGTTTATACCGTCTTTGGTTTCACTGTCTGAGTTATCCAGGTCTACAAAGAATTCAATATTATCTACTGCCCATGGATCATTGG
>CAZVTW010000087.1:0-15542 GCA_964629805.1 uncultured Bacteroidales bacterium
GAAATGATTATTTTCCTGCGTTAATAATAAGCGATCTCTATAAAATAAACAGATGGAAAAAGGATTTATATTACTGGGAATTGTTTTTCTAATCACAGCTTATATCCAGGATAGGGGCGAACAGAAACTGAAAAATGATAGTGTGCCCGGTGCAAAGAGAATATAATCATGCCTTTTTGCATCTTGATGACGAAGGCTGTGCCTCGATTCAATTGAAGGCATCATATGTTTATAGAAAAAAATTTACGACCTGCCCGGGATGGGTAAAAACTCCTGCCTTTACCCAAAATATTGTTAAAGGTCCTGACTTTTTTCAAGACAAACACTTTTTCCAAAAATTTTCACATAAGCATCCTATAGCCCGTGTCATATCTGTATAGCTATGTGCTTCCAGCTTCCTTTCAACTTTCAGCATTCTTCTTTCCAGCTTCTTGTTTTCGTCACATCCCACATGTTTGATGTTTTAGGAACATCCCATTATCTTGTCAATACATTGCACTTGAGCAAAAGTTATATGCGGACAACTAATTATTCTATTAAAGCCGGGAATAAACCCCGTATTTTACCATTAAATGACGATTAAATGGCGAGTTTAATAAAAATTATTTTTATATTCGTTTTTCAAAATCAAAAACAACTATTATGAAGCAAGTAATTTTTATCATATCAACAATGAGTATTTTGGTTTCCAATCTTTTTTCGCAGGAAACTATTATTAAATACCTTTCCGGAATAGATGCAAATAACACAGTAGAGTGGCAATTTTTTTGCACAAATGGGCAAAATTCGGGCAAATGGAATACCATTCCGGTGCCCTCAAACTGGGAACTTCAAGGATTTGGAACTTACAATTATGGTCATGACTGGAAAAAAGAAGACCCGGCAAAGGAACACGGTTTATATAAATATTCCTTCGAGATACCATCACAATGGAAAGATCATACGATCAACATTATTTTTGACGGCTCCATGACAGATACACAAGTGAAGATCAATGGACAGCTTGCCGGTCCGGTGCACCAGGGTGCGTTTTACAGGTTCAAATATGACATAACAAAACTATTGAAGTTTGGCGGAAAAAATATACTCGAAGTTGATGTTGCCAAACATTCTTCAAATGAATCTGTTAACAAAGCAGAAAGGCAAGCTGATTTTTGGATTTTTGGGGGCATATTCAGACCGGTATTTCTGGAGGTTCTTCCTGAAATACATATAAAAAGGGCTGCTCTGGACCCAAAAGCCAATGGAAAAACCAAGGCTTTGGTGGTTTTAAATGAACCAATAAAAAATGCTTCCATTACATTGGAATTGTCTGACTTAAATGGGAGAATTATTCAAACCTACACAGAAAAAGACATTCCGGAAAAAGCAACAAAAATTAATATATTCACAAAATTTGACAATGTTGATAGCTGGAACCCCGAATCTCCGTATTTGTACGACCTGAAGATATCTCTAAAAAAGGGTAAAAAAACAGTGCATGAAATCATAGAACGAATAGGCTTTAGGACAGTAGAATTTCGAGAACATGATGGTTTTTATGTAAATGGTGAAAAAGTTGTTTTCAAAGGTGTAAACCGTCACTCGTTTTGGCCGGAAACCGGCCGATGCCTGGCTGAAGAACACCATCTGAAGGACATAGAAATTATGAAAGGAATGAATATGAACGCAGTGCGTATGTCACATTACATACCTGACAAACGTTTTTTGGAATTATGTGATTCTCTGGGATTATTTGTTCTGAACGAAATTACCGGATGGCAGGATGGTTACGATACGATAATTGGGGCAAAAGTTATTCCTGAAGCTGTAAAACGCGATCATAATCATCCTTGTGTCGTTATTTGGGACAATGGTAATGAAGGTGGCTGGATGTTTGAAAATGAAAAATGGTTTCATGCTTACGATATTCAAAACAGGCAAGTGATTTACCCCTGGTTGCTTAAAAATGGTGTGGATACATATCATTATTCAGGCTACCAACCTGCAATCGGGCGATTATCATCCGGCTCACACCCTTTCATGCCTACTGAATTTTTGCATGGACTTTATGATGGCGGCCATGGTGCAGGTTTATTTGATTTTTGGCAGTTATACCAAAATAACCCGGTGCATGCAGGTGGGTTCCTTTGGGTGCTAGCTGATGAGGCTGTATTACGGACAGATATGCCCGGGAAGGTTTATGATTCAGATGGGAACCATGCACCTGATGGCATTGTTGGGCCACACAGGGAAAAGGAAGGATCGTATTATACTATCCGCGAAATATGGTCCCCGGTACAAATAAAACCTACGACAATTAATGCTCATTGGGACGGCAGGTTATATGTTGAAAACAAATTTATTTATACAAATCTTGACAAATGTAAACTGCAATGGAAAATTGAAAAAATTGGCTTTGGACCAAAAGCTAAAGCAGAAATAATTGCCGAAGGGGAAATAAAACTTCCGGATACACGGCCAAAGGAGGTTTCTGCTGTGCATATCGATTGTAAAGATGCTATAGTTAAAGGGGAATTATTTACCGTAACGGCAATTGACCATCATGAAAATGCCTTGAACACATGGAGTTGGAATATCCTGCAACCAAAGGAGAAAGCGGCTGTCGTTCTACAGGGTTTTGAAGAGGAAAAAAAAACACAGGTTGAAGTAAGCGAAAAAGAAAGTACACTGGAGGTCAAAGCAAAAAACATGGTATATCAATTCGACAAAAAAACCGGGGAATTGTCACTTATCAGGAAAAATGAAAAAAAAATATCATTAACGGGCGGAAAGGCTGTCAAATCAATAAACGGGAATAAGGACTCATTAACAAACATAGGTTGGGGTATGAGTGATGCAGGCGATTTTTTACTGGAGTTGAAATTTGAGGATTATCCATATCACATTCAATGGACAGTCAGGAAAAATGGGTTATTAGGTTTTGAATCAGGGTCCCTTGATTGGATGAAACAACTCAGTTTCATAGGAATTGGATTCAATTATCCTGAAGAGAAATGCATGTCTGTTAAATGGATGGGCTCAGGGCCTTACAGGGTATGGAAAAACCGTTTGCGTGGCAATCCTGTTGGATTGTGGAGCAAAGCATATAATAACACCATAACCGGTGAGAGTTTTATCAATCTTATTTACCCTGAATTTAAAGGCTATCATGCCGATCTCTTTTGGATGAGTCTAAAAACAACTGAAGGGACTATAAGTGTTATATCAGAAACACCACAGTTGTATTTTCAACTATTCACCCCTGATGAGCCCCAACATGTAAAAGGCGGGACATATCCTCCTTTTCCCGAAACAGAATTGTCATTTTTGTATGATATCCCGGCAATTGGCACAAAGTTTAAGAAGGCAGAACATCTTGGTCCTGCCTCTCAGGAACAGGGATACTTTGGGCACCAGGGAGATCAGGAACAAAACATAAAATTATGGTTTTATTTTGAGCAATAAAATATATAATTTATTTCATATCAAACACATACACTGAAACTGTTCCATGTGGGATTTTCAAAAGCAAATTGTTCTTTCCATTTTCAAACACTGATTCTTTTATCTTTGCATTTTGTTTCAATGAGGTATTATTAATTTTTGCTGTGGGATCACCGGTTAAAGTAAATACTTTGTATTGCTTTTCTATGTCTAGGTCCTTGAGCTTAAGGTTTAGGACATGATCATTCTTATAACTCCGGTTAATGACATGTATAAAGAGTCTATCGTCTGATTTTGTAGCCAATACATCCAGTTCAGCAACTTTTTTTTGAGGGACAATGGCATTCATTTTATAAGGTTGTTCAAAGCAAGGGATATTTTGATAATCAATGTCTAAAAGCTCATTCCCATGATGCGATGCATACAAGCCTGTTACCTGCCCTGTTGGCAGCATCACAGCTTGTTGCTTATAGTCAGGATCAACCCTGATCCCTGTAATTCCCCAACCTTTTCCAACAGTCATGCTTTGACATGCAATTTTTATTTTGTCACCTTTGCGCATAAAAGCATGCAAAAAACCGGCTGCACCGATTCCCTTGGCAAGATCAGATTGTATTAGTCCGGATTTTGCATAGGGGCCACCATACCATCCATTCCAGTTCCATTCGGTAACAGCCACATCAAATGATGTGCTTGTGGCAAATTTTGCTGCATTGTCCATCCAAAGTGTTGCCATGCCGGTAGCTGTGTCAATTGCCGGTGTTGACACCCAGGCATTCCAGGTGAGTTCATTATTCAGTTCTGAGGTATCAACAAGCACAGTATCATTTTTATAGACCTTGTTTATAGACCATGGCATATAGGCATGAAATACAAGATAGTCAATCAAAGATTTTGAGTTTTTCTCGTGCATAGAAACCATTTGTTCAAAAGGACCATCTGCAATGATTTTGATTGAAGGGTCCAATGATTTCAGAGTATCGGCAACAGCAATAACACAATCATACAAATGTTGGATCAATTCCGGGTCCCTGTCTGCATATTTCCAGTCAATACCTTTAAATCCCCAGGTTTCATTCCCGATTTGCCAATATTTAATGTTCAGGGGTTTTTCATCGCCATTCATTTTCCTGTACCCTGGCCAATCGGTTTCTGAAGTCCCATTTACCAGATTGCAATATGCCAAAACAGCAGCAGCATTTTCCTTTGCCTGTTGAATTGTTATCTTTTTATAGAAAGCATCGCCAATATTCAACACATACAATGGTTCAGCGCCCAATTCCCGGCAAAGGTGGACAAATTCGTTCAAACCCAAACGGTTGTCAGAAACCACAGAGTCACCGTCTTCATGCCTGTAAGCTTTGTATGGTTTCCGTTCTGTTTGCCCCGGTGCATGATCAATAAGGTCTGTCCAGCTATAATAATCAACATCCGATCCTCCGGGATATCTGATAATAGGGATATCCATTGATTTCAGGTGTTTCAGCACAGTAGCATCAAATTCACCGGTACTGGGGTTAATTGCCAAATCACCCCCTATTTCCCCATGCCATGAACATTTTTCAAGAAAATGGCCAAAAATTTTATCATCAATTTGATGCAATACTTTATTATTTATTGTTACAGTGGGAACATCCTTTTTTTCGGTGCAGGATAAAAGGATTAAAAAACACAAAAGGTAAATGCTGGTTTTCATTCTGTTTTGATTTTTAAAAATTCGAAAAATTAGTCACTATTTAGATTACTTTTGTCTGTTCACTATAAAAAGGATTTTGACCGGCAATATGCGAAAAGATTTTGACAAAAATAAACTTTCTTTTTTTTAATGCGTGGTGAATATATTTTCTTGATCTCTGATTTAGATTCTAAAAATTTTTTCCGGTGTTTGGCTAAAAAAAGTATCCTTTTTCTGTGTTTTTTCCGGCAAAGCGGGGTATGATATGAACTCTCTTCGAAGGGTTGTTCATTTTGGCAAATCTTTGATTTGAAAATCGGTTCGAGGGGCATTCTCAATATGCTTGCAAATTGGGTTAGCAAATATATTTAAATCACTAAAAACTAAAAAATTAAAACCAAAAGCAAACCAGTCTATAAATGAAGATGAAAGTAGTGCACCTGTACTGGCGGGTACCTTCTAATAAAAAACTTCCACCTCAACAGTGTCATTGATGCTTTGCAGCGTGCTAAACTCAACCAATTTCTTTTTGTTGTCTTCTTTATATTCGATTTGTTTTCCGTTGAGGATAACTTTACCAACCTCACTGATTTGATTCATTCGCATCATCCATATTCGACTATCTACCATACCTTGATATTTACCGTTTGACGGTTCAAAAACGATGGTTAATTTTTTATTGTGGCGGGTTGAGCTTATTTTTGTTGTTTTGTATGCTCCATTTTCGTAAGCTTTTGTTTCTCCATCATCTTCATACAGTAAAAATTCACCGCCACCACCTGGATACAAGTCAACATATAAGGTATCATCCGGCTTTTCTCCAACGTATTTCTTTTTCTTTCCTGAAACTATAATGCTGCCACCTTTTACAAATACCGGGATTTTACTAAGAGGAGCTTTTACAGTATGCGTTTTACCGGATTCGTATTCGGTATTATCCCAAAAATCTATCCACTTACGATCGTTTTTTAATTTAGGAAGATAGACTTCACGTTCTGTTTGTCCGCTTTCAAATACCGGCGCTACCAACATATCGCCAAACATATACTCAAAATTCCTGTTTTTTGCTTTTTCATCATCAAAACACATAAACAAGGGCTTTATAAGCTGTTCACCTGTAGTAGCAGTTTTGTAGGCATAGGAGTAGAGATATGGAATAAGCTTGTAACGAAGGTTAAGATATTTAGAAGTTATGTCAAGGGTTTGTTCATTAAAAGCAAAAGGTTCGCAAGATTGATCCTCGCCACTGTGTGGCCGCAGCATGGGTGAAAACACTCCAAACTGAAACCAACGTGTATAGAGCTCTGGCGTGGTTACGCCTTTCCCGCCTTTGTATTCTGTCCAGGGCACTGATATGGTATCCCAGGCATTTGTAAAACCGCCAATATCAGATGAATAATGCGGCATTCCGGACATTGAACATCCAATAAGCATAGGAATCTGATATTTCAACGCTGAAAAAGTTTTTGCGGCGTCACCAGACCAATGCACTGCTCCCATCCTGTGCATTCCGGCTGTGCCTGCCCGTGTAATATTGAATAATCGTCTGTCAGGATAGTCTTTCTGAAAACCGTCCCACAATGTTTTTGCAAAAAGAAGGCTGTAAATATTATGAATTTTAGGTTCTTCTCCGGCATAAAATTCACCCTCAGGTGTAGAAACATCCGGTTCGGTTAAATCTACCCAGAAACCATCCAGACCCAGTTCAACATTTGCCTTTTGCTTTTTCCAAAGCCAGTCCTGTGCCTCAGGATGTGTCAGATCGAGCAGGGAAGCGCTTCCTGCCCAGAATGAATTTTGAATATAAGGTTCGCCATTTACTTTCATCAATAAATCTTTTTCCAACAGCATGGCATGATTTTCAGAATTAGTATTTATCTGGGGTTCATTGATGGTGATTGTTTTAATTCCCTGGTCTTTCAAATGCGACATATAAGCTTCAGGGTCAGGGAAATGGTCTTTCAGCCAGGTGAAATTTCCCATAAGCTGTGGATAATCCTCGCCGTAACCGCCAAACCAAAAAGCATCCAGTATAATGGCATCCAAAGGTAAATGATGCTTCCTGAATTTCTCAATAACATCAAAAACCTCATTTTCATCCACATAACCACATTTGCTTTGCAAAAGGCCAAGTGTCCATTTGGGTGGAATGGTAGGATAACCTGTTAAATCGTAATAATTGTTTTGTAGCGCCTGTAAGTCTTTTCCGGCTGTGAAATAAAAAGTATAATTGCCGCCATCTGCCCTGTACGACCATTCTTGCGGATCAGATTTAGCTAAGTCAAAATGACCGGTATAGGTATTGTCGAAAAACATACCATAATTTCCCGAAGAATAAATGTACGGGATATTAACCTGCATTGTCGCATATTCTTTGGAATAGCCGCCAACATGAAAATTTCGTGTGATAAAAGCATATCCCCGCCGATTGACAGGTATACTCTTTTGCCCCATGCCATAATATTGTTCGTTCGCGGGCGAATTAAAATACATGGTTTTATAACCGGATGAATCCGAAGGCATTCGTGAGGATTTTAGCAGCAGTTTATTATGAATGTCATAGTAATTGACAACAAAAGGCAATTTGGTAATTTCCACTATAAGTTCAGTGGTTTTTACGAGTAGCTTGTCCTGAAATTCTTCAACTGAAAAATTTATGTCTTTATCCTTTTCAAGAACAACAAAATAGGGATTCTCTTCGCTAAGGCTGTCATTTCCCGGAATAAAAACAGTTTTAACCATATCGGCCCGGTACGGTTCTATAAGATAGGTTATTTCCTGGTTAGTTATTGTAATCACTCCGTTTTTTCGGGTAAATTGAAATTGTTCGTCATTAAAATTCTTTTGTTGACACGAATAAAGTGCTACAATTATCAAACAGAGAAAAGAAAATTTTTTTTTCATGTTTTGTCGTTTTATAATTATAAAATGGAGAATCTTCATTTTTGCGACTTTTATCTCGTAAATTTTTTGATCAGCTTTATTTCATCTTTACTAAATGGCTTTCCGTCCCTGTAAAAAATATCATGGTGCCATGTTTCAGGCACAGGGGCATTTATTGGGGAATTCCACGGATAGACTGTTTGCGTTTTGCCAAAGACAAGCCCCCAATTGATTGCCCCGACATTTTCCTGTTTCATCAAAGGCAGGCATGTTTCAAACTTACTCCCAAAAGTCCGTGCCAGGTATTCTGTGCATATGACCGGCCTTCCAAAAGATTTAAACTCAGCAATATCTTTTTTCTGATCTTCGAAATCCCCATAATTGTGATATGTTATAATATCCGAATTTTTGAGTATCCAGTTATTCTGTGCACTAAAAGCTGCCTTGTTAAAATTCCAGATAGATGTCGTAATTGGCTGGGAAGGGTTTATCTGCCTTGCCCACTTAAACACTTCTTTCAGTAATGGCATTGTCTCGTGCGGAAAATGAGTATTGCCAGGTTCATTGTATAAATCCCAGACTGCGACCCGTTTGTCGTCCTTGTAGCTTGAAATGATATCTTTGGTATATGCTTCCAACACAGGCCAGACAGATGTGTCAAACACCTCGGCATACCTTGGGCACTGCAGCCAGCCCGAATTGTGCAGACCCGGGACTGGCTCCGGCTGTTTGCCCAATTCTGCATTGCCATACCAACAATCATCAAACAACACAAACATGGTTTTCATTCCATGCTTGTCAGCTAAATCAAGGTAGGTATCAATCCTCTTTTTAAATCCCTCTGCATCCTCTTGCCAGGGCAGGTAATGCAGGTATACCCTCAACATATTAAACCCGATATCTTCGGCCCAACCCAGTTCCCTGTCCATGGTTTCTGTATCAAATGTTTCCTGCTGCCACATTTCAAGTTGGTTTATGGCCGTACTCGGATAAAAGTTGCACCCAACAGGCCAGTCAATTGTTTCATACCAGTTGTTAGCCTTTTCTTTACTCCATTTGAGGGCCGGTACACCTTCTTTTGTAGGAACTACCTTTTGTATTGTGCCATCCTCGTTATAGTGCAATTCATCAACACAAATTGAGCGTCGAAATGCCTTATGTTTTTTATCAGCTTCAGTGCCTTTGCTCAATGCTAAATCTGCAGTGTGGTAAAACAGGTACCACTTCCCTTTATATTCAACAATTGAATGGTGGTTTGTGCCACTGTTTACCTTATCTAGGACAGAACCTTTGAATTCGTAAGGCCCTAAAATATAATCAGACATACAATACAGTATTTCACCATTCCCTGAATATGACAAATAGTATTTGCCATTGTATTTATGTACCCATGCAGCCTCGAAAAAATGATCTGTACCTTCAATAATGTGTACTTTTCCATCGTATGAGATCATATCATCATTCAAACGGATTGCATTCACTGTATTCTGTCCTACAAACATATAAGCTACACCATCATCATCGATAAACACTGCCGGGTCAATAAAATCACGGTTGCAGACAACACCTTCAGTATCCTTTGAAATCAAAGGTTTTCCCAAAGGATCTTTAAAAGGCCCGGTTGGCTTGTCACCTACAGCTACACCAATGTGAAACTGGTCTGTTGGGTAATAAAAGTAATATTTCCCATCTTTTTCAACGCAATCAGGGGCCCATGCATATTTTTTTGCCCATTTAACTTCATCAATATGCAAAGCCCTGCCATGATCTGTCCAGTTTTTCATGTCAACAGTGCTAAACACATGATAGTCTACCATGTCGAACCACTCAGCTTTGTCAGGGTCATGACTTGGATATACATATAATGTATCATTGAACACACGAGCAGAAGGGTCTGCTGTGTACATATGGGTAATAAAAGGGTTTTGGCAAACTACATTCCCAAAAACAAATAACAAAAACAAAAATCCTGTAAATTTTTTCATTGACCTGAATTTTAAATTTTTTAGTTGGTAGTTATATTTTTATAAATCATCCTTTGTAATCCAGTCAACCCCCCTCTGGTTGCCTTCAATAAATGACTGGAATTCAATGCCCATTTTTTTTAATTCTTCAACAATCTCCGGGTATTCACCGGCAAGGTTTTGCCGTTCACCAATATCATCATGCAGGTTAAACAGCGACAAACCAATTGAATCAGAGGGTGTTTTCCACAAATTCACGATCAACAGGCTGCAGTGTTTCCAAATCAATGTCTTTCATTGCCGTTGCATTTTCAATGGCGTTTTCAGGTTTTCCTTTTGAAACATAGTTCCTTGCCGGATAACACCCTGTCATCAAAGCATTTCTTGATGGTGCGCATGATGGTGCAGGGACATAAAAATCTGTCAATTTCATTCCCTCAGCAGCCATTTGGTCGAGATTTGGCGTTGGTATTTCACTGCCAAAACACCCAACATCACCATATCCCTGATCATCTGTAAACAAAACAATGATATTGGGTTTATCCGTGCCTTGCTTTGGTTTTTTTTCAGGTGGTTTACATGCATCCAGTAAAGCAGAAAAACCAATTTAACTGACGATATAACTCAATATTTTAGTTTTCATTATAAAATATTATGAATAAATTGGAGTTTTCTAAGAGTCACTTAAAAAGGGCCTTTGTTGTTGTTATGCACAGCATCCAGTTTTTCACCGGGCATTTCGCCTCTTTGTTTGTGATGTTCAGTCTTGACATATCCCGGGACATGTTCAAACCAATCTTTGGTGAGGTTTTCAGGGATATTATCATCTGTTTCCTCCATCCATTTTTGTAATATGTTCCTCAGTTTTTCGAGCTCATCCTGTTGTTCAGGTATTGATGCAACATTCAACAACTGCAAAGGATCATCAGGATAATAATATAATTCTTCATTGGGCCGTGGTGTTATGAATACATCCGTTTGTATTTCAGTCAGCTTCCCTTTTTCCTTGATTTCCACCAATTCCTGAAAAGAAGGGCTTTCAACAGCATCTGCCGGGCCCATTTGCGGTTTGTCTGGCCTTGAATTCAGGATGTACATATAGTCCTTGTTCCTGACCATGCGTTCATGTGCTTCGTAATCATGCCAGTTGTGTTCTGCAAACACATAGTTGCGGAAATCCTGGTACGGGTTTTCAAAGAGCTTTGCAAAACTTTTTCCCTGAAACGATTTAGGCGGGTCAATACCAGCAACATCAAGAAAAGTAGGTGCAATGTCTATTACACTCACCAATGCATCGGTTTCTGCTTTTCTGGTGATTTTTTCCGGCCAGTAAATTATAAAAGGCGTTTTCATGCCCCTGTCATTTACCCTTGTTTTGCTGTGAGGGAAAGGCCTGCCATTATCTGCCATAACAAGAATAAGGGTGTTTTTAAGAACACCTTGTTTTTCCAGTTCATCCTTCACAAGGCCAATATGGTAGTCAAAACGGTATATTTCGTCATAATACTGCGCCATGTCTTTTTTTGTTTCTTCCCCCCGGGCAAGGTAAAACGGTGGTTTGATGTCTTCAGGCTTATGTGTCCCTGAGAATTTATTTTTGCCCCAACCCCGGTGTGCATCCAAAGCAGCAAACCACATAAAAAAAGGTTTGTTTTTTGGCCTGTTTTTCACATTCTCCAGCCACATGCCTTCACCGCTGTTGGTAATAGCTTTATACTCCTTGTGGATTTCAGAAAAAGCTTTTTTAGAATAGTCACCCTGGTGGTATTTCCCGGAATGTACTGTGTGATATCCGTTGTTTTTGAGCATCTCAGGCAAAGACATCAAATGGATTGGTGGTTTTGTGTGCAATTCAGCCGCACCTGTGTTGTGGGGGTACCTGCCTGTGAGTATGCTGTTACGGCTTGGGCTGCACGAACTGGCTGTCAGGTAAGCGTTGTTGAATTTTAATCCCTGTTCGGCCAGGGCATCTATCTGTGGGGTCTTCACATCCCTGTTGCCATAACAGCCTAAATCATTCCAACTCACATCATCTGCAATGAAAATGACAAAATTAGTCTTTTGGGCTTGTATTTGATATATGAGATACAATAAAAATACCTTGACAAAAGCAATTCGTTTCATAGATTTACATTTTTTTAGTTCAAATTTTGGCCGAATATAATGACTTTTTATTTCTATCCCTTAACTGAAATCAGTTTTTTGTATTGATTTTTCTTTTTATTCACAAGTTTTCATACTTTTGTTTCCTTCTGAATAACCGTTGCAGTGATCCTTAGAAGTCCGGCCCAACAACTAAATGAGTAAAACAGCACAATGCTCCTTAAAGTGGAAAAATAAAAAAAAAGACATATTACAGACAAAAATAAAATGACGAAACAGTCAATGACTGATCTGATCGTAAGATACGGACCTTTGGTAGAGTATCCTCGAAATTGAACATTTCGGGACTAACCTGTCTGCTACAGGCAGGCACCGAAATGATTATTTTCCTGTGTTAATAATAAACGATCTCTAAAAAATAAACAGATGAAAAAATATTTATTTTTACCTGTTCTCCAGTTGTTAAGTGTCGGCTCGCATGGTCAGGAGATGCCGGATATGAAAAATGTTGTTGTTATTATTGCTGATGACCACGCTTTGAAGGTGACCGGGGCGTATGGAAATGATATTATCAACACACCTCATATTGACAGGCTTTCCAGGGAAGGAATCACATTTAACAGGGCCTATTGTAATGCACCGATTTGCAGCGCTTCCAGACAATCCATACTGACCGGGAAATATCCCCATGCAACAGGTGTGAATCTTTTATTTACACCTTTCCCTGATGAAGGAAACGTGACAATTGCCGAACATCTGAAAAAATCTGATTATCAGACTGCCATGATTGGTAAAACACACTGGAATAACTGGGTTTGGAGTTCTTTGTACCAGGACGGAATGCCAACTCACGGATTTGATGAAGTCATTCAGTCAGAAGAATACAGGCAATTTTTAAAACATAATCCTCCTGCAAAACTTCCTGATGACATGGATTTTTACAACAAGAAATCATTACATCCTGAAAAGGATGTGGCTGAATGGATGAATTGCCGCGTTTTACCCCAGCCAATTGATGATGAACACAGTATGGGAACATACTATGCCAATCAGGCCATCAATTTTATCAAACAACACAAAGATAATCCGTTTTTTGTCTGGCTGGCTTTTAAAGAGCCACACCATCCCTATTATTTCCCGGTCGAATATACAGGTAAATACAAGCCGGAAGATATGCCTTTGCCTGAAGGGAGTCCTGAAGATGATCGCTGGATTCCGGCCCGGTTTAAAAATCTGACAGATGATGAAAAACGCGGTATCATTGCGTCTTATTACACATCAACCGAATACATGGATAAAAACACCGGACTTGTGCTTGATGCATTGGAAAAACTTGGATTAGAAGAAAACACGCTGGTGGTTTATCTTTCCGACAATGGTTATCTGTTAAATGAACACAAGCGGTTTGAAAAACACACCATGTGGGAAGAAGCGACACATCAACCCATGATTTTCAGCTTAGGTACAAATTACCGTTCCGGTGAACAACCAGATGCCATTGTTGAATACATTGATGTTGTACCCACCATTCTTGACCTGATTGGCAGAGGTAAAATCAATGAGGCGCAGGGTAAAAGTTTTATACATGTTATTCAGGGAAAAACGGATGAATTCAGGGAGTATGCATTTTCTGAATATTTGCAGGATAACCTGGCAATGGTATGTACAAAAAAATGGAAATATATGTTTACAACAGGCAGCCGGGATTTAACCATAGGCTATCAAACCGGTCTCGGCCCTTCCGGCATTGTTCACCGCTTATACGACCTCGAAAATGATCCCACGGAATCAACTGATGTTTCCGAATTGCCTGAAAACAAAGAGATACTTTTGAAAATGCAGCAATTGATGCTGAGAAAATTTATGGACACTCATCCCGATGCGGCTGATTGCCCTCAACAAATAACACTTGAAGGTAAACTGGTTTGGTTTTGCGAGCCCAGGGATATCGGATATGAACAAAATCTGATTGAAAAACCGGCCAGGGTTTTTAAGAAAGAATAATCTATACAAACATCATCATGAATATAAAAATCTATTCTTGTTTCGCACTCTCACAGGTAGTACTTGCATCCTGTTCAATGAATCAGAATGAAAAAACCACTGACAAACAATCTCCTAACATTGTCGTCATTTTTACTGATGATATGGGCTATGGTGATCTAAGCTGTTACGGGCACCCAAATATCAAAACGCCACATCTTGATCAAATGGCCCGGGAAGGTATCCGGTTTACATCATTTTACGTGGCAGCCTCTGTCTCAACACCCTCAAGGGCAGCGCTTTTAACAGGAAGGTATCCGGTCAGGCACACGCCCCATAATTTCGGACCGAAATCAACTGACGGAATGCCACTTTCTGAAGTAACATTGGCTGATGTTTTGCACAAACAAGGATACACATCAATGGCCATAGGTAAATGGCACCTGGGACACCAACCGGAATATTTGCCAACCTCCAGGGGATTTGATTCATTTTACGGATTACCCTACAGCAATGACATGATTCTTCCTTTTTGCCCATGGTTGAATGAAACACACAAGTTATACCTGTACGAAGATACAACCCGCATCAAAGAAATTGGTTTTGAGCAGGATGATTTGACAATGAACTATACTCAAAAAGCCATTGAATTTATTCAGCAAAACAAAGAACAACCATTCTTTCTTTATCTGGCCCACAGCATGCCACATCTGCCTGTCAGCACATCAGAACAATTCAGGGGACAATCTGAAGGCGGGTTGTACGGAGATGTTATTGAAACAATAGACCGGAGCGTTGGTGACATTTTGAACACATTGCAGGGCCTTGGCCTGGACAAAAACACCATTGTTGCTTTTGCCAGTGATAATGGCCCCTGGCAAAATCCGCCGGAACGAATGTTACAAAGAGGTGTGAAACCCTGGCATGTTGGTTTTACCGGGGGACTGAACGGTTCGAAAGCATCGACCTATGATGGCGGATACAGGGTACCTGCTATTGTCAGATGGCCAGGGCAGATTCCCGGAAAGCAGGTTTGCAATAAAATGGTATCCAGTATGGACTTATTTACTACACTGGTTAGCATCGCAGGCGGAAAATTCCCGGACAATGTAAAAATTGACGGCAACAATGCTTTTGCTTTAATGAAAGGTGAAGATGTACCGGTTAGAGATACATTTTTTTATGCACAAGGGGAAAAATTGCAGGCTGTCAGGATTGGTACTATGAAACTAAGGATGACAAAACAAAAAGGAACTGAATTATTTGACCTTGCAGTTGATCCCTGTGAAAGAATCAATATAGCAGAAAAACAACCGGAACGGGTTGATGATTTGATGAATGCCCTGGAATTATTCTCAGAAGAAACAGGGGCAATGTTTTTTAGTGAGGAATAATTGTTGCTAAAATTAAAAATATGGTGAGAAAAATCCTGTTATTGACAAAATTTCTGAGTTCAGTAAATTCGAAAGATAAAGGCGCAAGGCATCGTTTAATCCCGGAGTCCCGAC
>CAZVTW010000088.1:0-13283 GCA_964629805.1 uncultured Bacteroidales bacterium
TTTTGATGAATGAGTCATGCGGGTCAGTGATTTTTCTATCCTGTTTCTTTTTCATATAGGCAAATATAATGAAAATATCATTTACCGATATAAACTGTTGAATAAAACAAAATAATCTTATGTGAGACCTATCTTCTTTCTCGCTGGCATGAGTTTATTCAGGAATTTTTAACCTGCGGAAATTACAAACATGACATGGACTCTTAAAGCGACAGCCCATAATTATTTACAGCAATTGAATATTGTCATGAAAAAAAATATTTTGCAGCGAGGAAATAAAAACAGCCTGTTTGATATCTTCAGGCCTGCAGGGTATATATGCTCAAAATGGCAAACTGACAAATCGCGAAAAGGGAATACCAAAATTTACTGCCAAAAGTAAAACCACCGATGAGATAAGTGATAAATTGTGTATCAGTAGAAGTACAGTGGAGACATACAGGAGGAGGCTTTTTGAAAAAACAAGCCCGGTTAATAATCCTTCTCTTGTGCATTATGCTTATCAGTGCGGTATTTTACAGGTCAATGAAACAAGGAAAACCCTGACAGAAATTTCATGGAAAAAGGGGATTGATGTGATTTTATATGTCAAATATCTTTGAGACGTGATACAAATACAATCTATAAAGTAATGAAAAACGTGAAAGGAAAATAAGTTTTTCATCAGTGAGAAAATTGAAAAACAGGATGTTAATTGAAACACGTTGATAAAAGTTTTCACAACCCTTAAACATTGCCTGTTATAATTTCAGATAACCCAATTTATGTTTAACAATAAAATTTTAAAGAGATGAAGAGAAAGTGTATTTTATTTTTAATTATGGTATTGCTGGCCATAACCGGTCATTCTCAGCAGGATGCTGAGGAATCAGGGAGAAAGGTAAAAAGAAAAGAAAAGACAGCAACGAGTTACGATCGAAGTTCATTAACCTTATTAATGCTTGATTATCCTGATTATAAATATAACAAAATGCTGAAAAATGCTTTTTCAGGACTTGAGATCGGTGATAAATTTAATGATCATAACTTAATGCGTCATTCAATCCGTGTTGATTCAGTGCAAAAACATATTGACATGTTATCACAGGATGCAATGATAGGTAAAGTTAATCCAATGAAAAAAATAAAAAAAGAAGAAAACATTACGAATGATTATTGGATTAGTCAGGAATTAACGAATCAGAAATTTACAAATGATATACTTTCAAAATGGTGGTCCAGAAAACCGTCAGGAGAATTCGGTTATAATTTGATTAATGAAAGAGGTTTTTACAATGCTGATGATTCAGAAATCAAAACAGCAATGGCCACAAAAAAAGGCGAATACACACTAAAAAGGGCAGCAGAAAGATTGATTCAGAAAAGTTATATACTCGTATTTGATTTCCATGATATTAAAACCATGAAAGAGGTATATGACGAAAGGGATAAAGATAGTAAAAAACCGGTAGAAAGAAAGAAAAACGGATACAGGGGACAAGTAACATGCTATTTGTTCCTTGTAGATTATAATGACACAGTGAGGTCTGACTTTGATACTAAACTTTGGGATGCACCGAAGAGCGAATTTGATAATTATCCTTTTCCTGTGAAATATGTTACCAAAGCAGCTTTCCCAAAACTGGAATCTACACAATATAATCCTGATACAGATATGGGAAAGTTAATTACCCAAAAATCACAGGATGAATTGTTTGATGAACTAGTACAGAAAGGATTTAATACCGTGGTTTTTCTTTTGTCAAAAAAATATGAAGATTTTCGTGTAAAAGCCCCTTTGGTATCAGTTTTACCTCCAGGAGCAAAAATTGGTCTGAAAGAAGGATTGATACCAGATCAAAGATATTATGTATGGCAAGGGACAGGCATAGATGAAGAAGGCAATATGAATTTTGCAAGGCAAGGCGTTGTCAGAGTTACCAATAATATTATTGATAACAGGCAGGTAGCAACAGGTGAATCTGATACCACAATATTTTACCAGGTTGGCGGAAAGCGTTTAGATAATTATGGCATGTTTATTCAGCAACGTAATGATTACGGTATTGGCATATCTGCCGGATATGGATTTAATAGTCTTCGCCTGGAATATAATATTACCACTTTTGCGGCTAAAACCCTTGCAAAATTTAAATTCTTAAAAAATAAACAAATAAAGCTTCCTACTTCTTTTAAAATGTTTGGCGAAATTGCTTTATGGTCGCCTAAACCCGAGTTAGACCTATATAAAAGTGAAACGAAATATTATTATAGCGAATATTCGGATTATTTCAATGAAGAAGGAGTTTCACTGGAACCAAATGCAATCAGTTTGAAATATTCAAGGATGGCATTCGGATTCAGTAAAGATTTTTACTTTTTAAGAGGCAATATTCAGGTAACACCGCTAATAGGACTTGGATTTGAATCTCTTAAATTTTCAGAAGATTTTACATTTTTTAATACTGATTTAGAGAGTTATTATGATTTGGAGGAATATTCTGCTGATGATGATTATGCAAGTTTGTTTATGGTAAATCTTGGACTTCGTACACCAATTAATATACTTCATAATATACAATTAGTACCTTCTGTTATGTACTCACTTGGAAATTATCAATATGAAAGTAGTCTTAATTATCCTTCTTATCAACCTTTGCCGGAACTTGAAAGGAATAAAATAATCTGGGATGTCATGTTAAGGGTTCAATTATAGTAAAACAAAAAAAACATAATAAAATGAAATACAAAATATTATTATTATTCGGTCTTGTTTTTATGATAGGATGTTCAACAACAAAACAGCCTTCAAATGTTGCGGCACATTATGAATATGAAGTGGAATGTATGGGTACCGGTATGGATGGTACGCAATTAATGAAAGTATGGGGATATGGCAGGAAAGCTCCTGATGCAATAGAACAGGCTAAAAAAAATGCCGTTCATGCTGTCATTTTTAAAGGTATAAAAACCGGCAAAATCGGTTGCAGAAAAAATCCATTAGTTACCAAGCCCGGAGTTGAACAGCAGCATAAGGACTATTTTAATTCATTTTTTGCCCCAAAAGGTAAATACCTCAAATTTGTCTCAATTAGTAATGACAGAACCATAAGACCAGGAGATAGGATAAAAAGCGGGAAAGGCTACAAAATTGGAGTTATTGTCTCAGTTGAACACACAGCGTTAAGAAAAGAATTAGAAGCAGCAGGTATAATTACCAGCCTTGAAAATTTATAAATCATAAAATCATGTTCTTATGAAAAAAATAACGACAATATTATTATTCATTGGTATCAGCATATTTTCCTATTCACAACCAATAAAAAAACCTGTTATCATGTTTATCCCCTCATCTACTTGGGCAGAAGATAAGGGATATTTAATAGGTGATGAAGAAATTGATTTTGAAAAAGTAAAAACCGATGATGATTGGAAAGCTGTGAATGCAAAAATTATTAGTATGCTGATGGACCGTGGATACCCTCAAGACAGGATAAAGGATTTAGAAACTACACTTGCAAAAGCAAAAACCAATTATGTCAAGAAAAAATCTAAAGGGAAGGCGACTTCTTTTAGTGATGAATTGGGAAAAGCTGCAAATGCTGAAATACAAGTTAAAGTAACAGCAAGGAACATTGCCAAAGGACGGTTAAATCAATTTCAGCTTACGCTTGAACCAATGGAAGTTGGCACAGGTAGTCCGGCCGGAACACCTACGACCGGATATGGTGAAGGCGATGGTCAAACACCAATACCTATCCTTGTTGAAGAGGCCCTTATTCAGATTATGGAACCAATGCTGGATGGTTTTACAAATTATATGACAGACATGTTTGAGAAAGGAAGGGGATGTCTTCTAATCATTGATAAATTGGAAGAGTTTGAAGATGATTTTTATGATGTTGAAATAGAAGGCGAAATGTTATATGACTATGTAGAAGCCTGGCTTGAGGAAAACGCTAAAAACGGGGACTTTAATAACGATCTGGATGAAGGTGGAGAACAGAACTGGAATTTTAAAGCCCCGGTATTTGATGAAAGAGACAAGCCGATTGACGCCAGAAAGTTTGTTAAACCTCTTTATGATAGAATAAGGGATGCTGGTTTTGATCTTAAACTTCAAAAAGAAGGTGTTAACATTGCTATCATCACTTTTGAAGAATATATTGAATAAAATCCATGAAATATGAGACTAATAACTTTTATATTCTTTTGTCTGATACATATTACAATATTCGGACAAAATCAATCCGGGAAATTAAATGATAATACAAGAATCAGTATTTCTGTTTATTCTCCGGATAACGAAAATTATTCGCAATCAGTGAGTAAATATCTCAAGTCAAAGATGAGAAGGATTATTACAAGGAACGGGTTAGGGGGACCAGGAAGTAACCCGAGATTCTTTATTTTCCCTGATATTCAGGTAATGTTTGAAGAAATTACCCCAACAACTCCTCGAATGTTTTTCCTGGAGCTTGAAATAGATTTTTACATAGCAGATTATAAGGAAAAAACAATTCTAAGTTCCATAAATCTGGAAAAAAATGGCGGAGGTACTACAAAAGATCTGGCATTTAAGGATGCAATAAAAAAAATAAAAACAAGCAATTCCGATATGTCTGAATTTGTTAGTAGCGCTAAAAATAAGATTATACAGTATTATAATGACAAATGTGATATTACACTTTCTAAAGTTGATGCATTAGTAAGTCAAAATAAATATCACGAAGCTCTTTTTGAGCTGGCGAATATCCCAGAGGTATGCAAGGATTGTTATACGAAGGCAATGGAAAAAGCAGAACCTGTTTATCAAAAATACATCGATCACCAATGTACTGAATATCTTACAGAAGCCAAAACCATCTGGGCTGCCAATCAGAATTATGCCGGCGCCAGTGAAGCCGGCAAGTGGCTTTCATGGATTGAACCGGGTGCAGCTTGTTATGATGATGCAATGAGGTTCGTTGAAACAATAAAGAAAAAAGTCCTCGCTGACGAAAACCGCCAATGGGACTTTGTCATGAAACGGTATGACGCCGACGACAACATCGAACAGCAACGCATCAGGGCTATACGCGATATTGGTGTGGCCTATGGCGAAGGACAGCCTGATGTCAATTATAATTTGAAAGAAATTTTCAGGTAAACAGGACTGATTATCATCTTACATTATTCATAAGCTAACAGATATCGGTTAATTATTGGAATCTGAAACCGGGGAGTTTTTCCCTGGTTTCCTCATCATCTTAAAATTAGAGGATATGAAGAACAAAATGACGATTATTGGAGTGACCGCTCTTGTCATGATAATGATACGGTGCGGTGATCATTCAGAAGAGTATAAACAGGCAAAAGAAAAAAATACCATTGAAGCCTATCAGGCTTTTGTTAATGAATTTGGCAGCGATACGTATGCAGATTCAGCCAGTCAGCAGATACAGCGAATTGAATATACAAACCTGGCTTTTCTGAATAAGATAGAGGGCTATGAGAGCTTCCTGGTGAAATACCCTGGTGGTGTTTATTCGGACAGCGCAAAGGCCCGAATCTATGAACTGGCTTTTGATGAGGCAAAAAAAGCCGGAAGCATAACCAAACTTGAAGCATACCAGGAGCAATATCCTCAAAGTCCTTTTTCGGGGAAGGTTGACAGTTTGGTGAAGGTATTGCGATATGAAATGTCAGATACAGGGATTAAGAAGAAAGTTTTGGGACTGATGAGAAGCACAGCCTCCTCTGAAATGCGAACTTGTCTCAAAAGCGCTGATCAGACCGTTGCTGTTTCAAACGGTTATGTGACCATTAAAGTTAACTGTGTTGAATATGGTCGGTGTAAAACATCTAATATGGCCAGGTTCTGGGGTTATCACAGACAATGTAATAGCTGGATGAGACGTGTAAAGAGCCGTGTAACAAAACTCAGGGGCGTAAAAGGCGTAGATTTGGTTGATCTTGGACAATAAAAAGCTTTAAGTTTTTTTCATGACTGGGTTTTTATTGTTAAAAGGGGTATGGGAAACCATACCCCTGAATATTTATATGAAACAGTTAATGACTGATCTAATCATGAGATACCCGCAATTGTTGGAGTATTCCCGAAATTGAATATTTTTAGACGGCAATAGCTTGCTTCAAACCAGTCAGTAGAGGATTAATATAATTTTTAAAGAGATGAACCATTCATGATTAAGGTTTTTAAATACACCGACTTTAAGTCGGGCACCTCGAATCCGAAGATTTCGGGATACACCGACTTTAAGTCGGGCATCCTCGAATTCGAAGATTTCGGGACATGTCGATGATTAAAAAAATAACTGAAAGTGAATTAATTCGTTTACCCCGTTAAATATCTAAATGAGAGATAATTATTTCACGGGGTTTACCCTGTGAAATAACTCTTCCGATTATAAAATATTTCACAGGCTGAAATTTGGGTCATTCGTGGACAAAAAAAAAAATTTTCGCGGACAAAAATTCAAACAGATGAAAAAAATATTCATTCTCCTGTTAATAGTATTGATATCTCTAAAATTATTCTCTCAGGAACATACACCAACATCTCCAACAATTATTGCACCATCGGGTTCAATAAAAGTAGGTGAAAGAGTAAAATTCAAAATCATTAGTGGAATTGATCCGGATGGTGATTTGGTTAAAATCCATGCTGCAAGTCCAAATTCAAACTATACTGATGCAAACCCCTATAAATCTGATGCCTTATATGGCTTTCAAAGCGGGAGTACCCCATATACTGTATATTTTAGATTCAATAAAATCGGTAAACAAACTGTTTGGGCAACAACTTATGACAATTTCACAACAACTCATGCTAGTCAGCCTGCAAGTCTGGATGTGTATGTTAAAGATAGAGTATATCATGCACCTGAAGCGCCAAAAATCTCTATTGCCCAAACAAGTGTTGAAAAAGGAAAACCTTTGAAAGTACATATTACAATTGGGTGGGATGCAGACGGGGACAAAACCAAAGTACATGCTACAGCTACGCACTCAAACAGAGCGGGTGAATCTACCAGGTTTGAATCCCCTTTTAAATACTACCAGGAAACTTTTACAGTTGATTTTATTTTCGATCAGCCAGGCGAACAGACAATCTTTGCCACATGTTTTGACGAATATGGGAATGAAAGTGCAACATCCTCAATAAGCATTGAAGTCATAAATGAAGGAAGCGTTTCACAAAATGATCTATCTCCGACAGGATTTGAACTAATAAAAGCCAGACCGGGTGTACAGCTTTGGAAAAAGGATAATCCGGACGTATATGTCCAGGTAATTAATCTGAAAAACGGAGCGAAAATTGAAATGATGCATGGAGGATATGCAGACCTTGCAGCAAAGGAAAGCAATTATGGAGGGGCAAGTAAAGCATTTAACAGGTTGCCGATAACCGATTATTGGGAGAATCTAAAGGATAATAATAATGAAGCGTTCTCAGTTAGTAATGGAGCGTTTTTTACTTGCGGTTATGAAGTCTCCTTTTCTGATTATTATAAAACGGACCTTCCGCTTTGCGAAGGATGGGAAGGACAGGCATATCTTTCATTTCCCCTTATAGTCAATGGAAATTTCGTGACTGGAGGATCAGATCCACATCATGCCGATAATCCTTTATCAATACTTACAATAGCAAATGATGAAGCCTGTATTAAACCTTTCCTGGATGCGAATCAGGAAGCTTATCCAATAAATCCTTCGGAATATAAACAGGATGCTATTGTCGGGTATGCTCAGGGATCGCCAATTTGGAGAAACGGGATTGATCTTCGAACTTGCATTGGGACTGCCGATTATGACGGCGATGGTAAAAATGAAATCGTTCTGTTGTTAAATGGTGAAAGTATATCAATAGAAAATGTGGTAAACATTTTAACAACACAATTTAACACAAAATCCGGACACATAATGATATTAGACGGAGGTGGCTCAACAAAGCTACTCGTTGAGGATGAAGAATTATTGGTTGGGAATAAATTATTATTAGGCTATCAGAACAAATATTCTGTAGCAACATCATTTTCTGATATATTTGATGCTTTTCGTACAATCCCACAAGCCATTGGCGTGCTCAAAGCGCCTGAAAATAAAGACTTGAATCTATCAAATGTAATCATTGGCAATTCAACAATAAATAACAATGAGAGTGTTTTCATTAATTTTGACATTACAAACACAGGAAATACATCATTAGATTCATACTCTGGAGAAATTTTGTATTATTTATCAGATGACAATATTTACAGTGGTGAAGACAGAAAAATAGGCCAATCAAATTTCCCGTTTTTATTCCCGGGACAAAGTAAAAATATGTCTAAAGATTTATTCGTGAATGCCAACAGCCATGGAACCTTTTATATTTTGTTAGTTCCACGTTATCATGGAGAACAAGGCATAAGTATGCCGGAAAATAAAAATATTTTTACAAAAATAACAGTCATCTCATCTAATATTGGAGAACTCTCAGATTTTACGCTGATAAATTCCAACCATCGCAGTTCTGCCAGTTTTATCCAAACTTCATCCACTTTAGCAAACCAGGGGGTTGCCTCATCGGGCAATTCGACAGTCAACTACTATCTTTCCGGGGATCCTGTACAGGATGTAAATGACATTTATTTAGGCAATGAAATTGTGAATTCTGTTCAGGCAAATGCTTCTTACGATCTTTCTAAAAATTTTGATATGCCTGAAAATCTTGCGGCGGGATACTGGTACATAATTTCTGAGCTTGATCCAAATAATATTATCCCTGAAAGTAATGAAGATAACAACTTTCATATTAGTCAAATTACTATTAATGGGTCTTCAACAGACCTTCCCGACCTCACCATAAAAAGTCCGTCTGTGATTTCAATAGCAAAAGCAGGCGGCACAATTTCGCCGGCTTGCGTAGTTGAGAACCAGGGAACAACATCAAACACAAAATCATTTACAATGCAGTTTCTCCTTTCAACTGATCGCATTCCTGATGATAATGATATTGTGCTTAAGACCATAAATGGCGCTACGCTTGCGCCGGGCTTTTCTGTGCACAGGTCTGCAGATATTACTTTGCCTGCTGATTTGCAGGGAGGCGCTTATTATATCATTTTTGATGCTGACATTCACAATGAAATCACAGAAAGCAATGAAACAAATAATTATCAGTCTGTTCAAATAACTATCAGAGAGCAGGAACCTGACTTTATTGATCTTCACCTTGAAATTGCTGAAATACGTCCCGTAATTGTTAAATTGGGAGATACAAAAACACAGGTGCGAACCAGGGTCAGAAATATCGGGAATTCAAAATCTTCTGGTTGCCAGATAGAGTATTACCTTTCAAAAAATGGCAGCGCCCTGGATGCTGAAGATCAGTTTCTTGCCGCTGATCAAATAAAACCCATGTACGGTGGATACACCAATATCACCGAAACAGAAGTGACTTTACCTTTGCTTAACGAAGGCCAATACTACATTCTGTTTGTCCTGGACCAGGCCAATGCCGTTTCCGAAACAAATGATGCCAATAACTATGTTGCCCGCCTCTTCAAAGTGCGGGACTATGTCAGCGCCGGCGAACTGGGAACATATGCTGATTTAGTGTTTGAAAATATGACATTAAATACTACAACGGCTTTTCCGGGTTCTGGTGTAACAGCGACATACAACATTAAAAATATTGGCGACCTGGGCACAATTGCTGCCTCCCGTGTCGGATATTACATTTCAGAAGATAATCTGTTGGATAACAGTGATGAGCTTATTGCTTCAACATACTTTGGCTCAATCCTTCCAGGGCAAACTTATCCGGTTGAACGTACCTTCAGTTTGCCATCCGGCCTCTCACAGGGAACGATTTATGTATTGTTGCTGATTGATTACCAACATAAAGTACAGGAATCAGAAAAAGGAAATAATGCCTACATAGAACCTCTTACAATAAGCTACTCGAAAGAAATGACTGTTTTTTCACCAAACAATGAATCTGTATGGTCCAGGACACGCAAACATGAAATAACCTGGGCAAGCGATTTGGGCGGAACAGTGAAAATTGAACTGTATAAAGGCGTAGCAGTGAAAGAACTAATCAATTCATCAGCACTTAACACAGGTTCATATATTTGGGATTTCCCTGGTGATCTCTACCCTAAAGATGATTACCGCATTAAAATTACGTCAAATTCAAATTCAGCCAAATATGATTTTTCAGAATATTTTGAGATTGTCTATGAAGATTTTATTAATGTTTTAGAACCATTGTCAAATGCTGAATTTGGGACCGGTACTTCACGTATTATCAAGTGGAAAACAGCAGCTCTGGGCGGCGTTGATAATGTTGATATTGAACTTCATAAAAGCGGAAAATTCTGTCAGCAAATAGACAATCTTGTATCAGTAAGGAAAGCAGCGGAAAATATCTACGAGTGGAATGTTAATAAAGATATAGAGCCGGGCAATGATTATACTGTCAAAATTGTCAGTTCATCCGATCCGGCAACTTTTGGAATCAGTCCGGAATTTTCGATTATTGAGGCAAGTCAATCAACTGCTTTTGCCATTGATGATGTCACAAAGACTGCAAAAAACACAGTAATTGATGTTTTTGTTCTTCAAAATGATAACCTGAGCTCCTTTCCTTCTGTAACTATTCAGTCTGTTACTGTTCCCCAAAACGGCGCTGCAACCATCAGTGCAGATAAAAAAAGTATAAAATACCAACCGGATAATGATTTTGTCGGAACAGATGTTTTTTCTTATACGATAAACCCTGACGGGAACAATTATACAGCTTCTGTTTATGTTGATATACCAGAAGATTATGTAATACCCGAAAATTGGTTAACTTCATCCGCTGGTTCGGGAGGTGTGGGAAATAAAATTGCCATAGATAAAAACGGGAATGCCTATATTTACGGATGGCAAAATAATGTAGACTTTGGGCCTGTAAAACTGGACGGGGTTAGTGCATTTATTGCAAAGTACAATTCAAAAGGGATTTGTCAGTGGGCTAATAAAATTTCCGGCCCATCGTCAGAACTACCGGGTGACATTGATGTTGACAATGCCGGAAATATTTATATTACAAGCGACTATGGGGACCAGTTAAACCTATACGAAGGTAATACATTAAAACAAACATTTGAGGATTTTCATGGCGCTGAAGTTTTCTATGCCAAGTACAGCCCACTCGGTAACATTATCTGGGCAAAAAATGCTGTTGGATGGTTTGATGATATAGCTTACGGAATTTCTGTAGATAAAGATAAGGGAGATTTTTGTATTACAGGCTACTTTAATGATGATATTACATTTGGCTCAGGAAGCAGCTCTACTTCATTAACAGTTCAGGATAATTCAATACACGCATTTATCGCTAAATTCAATACACATGCAGTCCCTTTATGGGCAAAAAAAGCAGGTTCTGCACAATCCAGCATTGGATATGGGATAACTTTCACACATTCAAAAAATGTTGCTATTACCGGTCGTTTTGATACAGAAGCTATTTTTTCCGGAAATCCGGACATAAAAATTACCAATAATGAGGACGATTACCACTTTACAGCGGTTTTTGAAGGCGCTACCGGAGATGTTATTTGGGCACAAAAATCTGAAGGGAGCAACGGAAACAAAGGCTGGGCTCTTGTAAGCGACAATGAAGACAATATATTTACCGTTGGCGCTTTTGAAGAATTAATCGGGTTTTATGATGGAAATACATTTAGGAGAAGCCTGCAGGGCAAAAATTCAAGTTGGGATATTTTTATTGTAAAATACAGTAATTCCGGCATTTTTCAATGGGCACAGCATGTTGGAGATATACATCATGAGTTGAGTTTTGATATAAGCTTAACAAATAACAACCCTGTTTTAATTGCCTATTACAACACGCTTACTACCTTAGGAAGAGGCGCTGATGAAAAAGTAATAAACAGCAATGGAAAAAACGATATTCTTGTTGCTGAACTTGATAATCAGACAGGAAGGTTTGTTCATTCCCTTTCTTTTGGAGGCCCGGGCGGTGATGTGGGCAAGGGAATTGTCGCTGGTCCGGAAGGGGGAATCTATGTAACCGGAAGTGTTTCAGGTGAATATGAATTTAATAACGGAAATAGCAAAATCGAAGTGAATACAAATGGAAGCAGCGATGCAATCATGGTTGCAAAACTATCTTTTGATAGTGATGAAACCCAAATCCAGGAAGATTTTAGCCCGGTAGCTATAAATGACAACGGATATACCACAATAAATACGGGCATACAATTGGATGTTCTTGATAATGACAGTGATCTTGACGGGGATGAGCTATTAATAATTTCTGCCCTGCAACCTGTGCACGGCCAATCAGTTGTGAGTTCCGACAACAAATATATTATATATACCCCGAATGCCGGATACCTCGGTATAGACAGTTTTGAATACAGGATTACAGACGGACATAACAATCTTGCCAAAGCAAAAGTTACCATGTTTGTTGTCGATATCAATGAAGCTCCTGTTCTGACAAGAATACCCGATCAAACTATTTCTATAGGAGCAACGTTTCAAATAATAAGCCTAAATGATTTTGTCTATGATGACAATACTCCTTCTGAAAAAATTCAATGGAGCATATCCTCCGGTTCTAATTTAGATACACAACTTAGCAGTGCATTGTGTGAAATTTTTTCGGTCAGCAATGAATGGACAGGTACAGAACAAGTGATATTTGTTGCTACTGATGAAAATGGTTTGAGTCAAAGCACAAGTGCATCATTTACAATTGTTAAGCAACAAAACGAGCCGCCTGTTTTCCATCATTTATCTAACCGGTCTGTTGCAAGAGGTGAAAATTTCGAACCCATTGTTCTTGATAACCACATCATTGATGATCACACTTTAAAGCAAAATATCGAATGGTCTGTCAATGACGGACAAAAAATAAAAGCGACAATTCAGGATAATATTGCCTACATTTCAATACAGGATGACAAATGGACCGGAAGCGAAGAAATACTTTTTTTTGCAAAGGATGAAGGAGGTCTGATTTCAGACCATCATGTTACTTTTTCTGTTGAAGAAACATTTTTTAATGTACAAATTACTCAAAATATCACAGAAGGCGGAATATTGACCGGAAATGGCGCTTATGTTCTTGGACAGACAGTTTCGTTAACAGCTACGCCGGCAGAAGGATACCATTTTGTTAACTGGACGGAGAATGATGAGGTTCAATCCACAGAACAAACATTGAGCTTTATTGCAACTGCCGACAGAAACCTGACGGCCAATTTTCAGTTGAACAATTATGATATTGAAAT
>CAZVTW010000088.1:13383-15460 GCA_964629805.1 uncultured Bacteroidales bacterium
AACACGGGCAAAAAGTTGAACTTTCTGCCACCCCGCAAACCGGATTCACTTTTGTCAACTGGACAGAGAATGATGAGGTTCAGTCCACAGAACAAACATTGAGCTTTATTGCAACAGCTGACAGAAACCTGACGGCCAATTTTCAGTTGAACAATTATGATATTGAAATCGCAGCCATACCGGATACAGGAGGAATGGTTTCAGGAAGCTGGACATATCAACACGGGCAAAAAGTTGAACTTTCTGCCACCCCGCAAACCGGATTCACTTTTGTTAACTGGACGGAGAATGATGAGGTTCAGTCCACAGAACAATCATTCAGCTTCATTGCAACAGCAGAAAGGAGCCTGACAGCAAATTTCAGCAGTAAGCAATATGAGATACATGTAGACTTGTCTCCTGCAAGCGCTGCATCCATCGCCGGAAGCGGAAATTATTTGCACGGAGAAATGGTTCATTTAAGTGCGGAAGTAGCAAGTGGCTTTGCTTTCAAACACTGGGAAGAAGACGGTGAGATTGTTTCAATGAATAATCCATATACATTTAGAGCAGGTAAGAACCGTAACCTCGTGGCGGTGTTTGACAAAAATACTTTTGCACTGATCATTAATACAAAGCCCGAAAATTTTGGCACAGTAACAGGTTCAGGCTTTTATGAATACGGAGATACCGTTTTAGTTGCGGCAATCCCTTTCAGGGGTTTTTCGTTTCTACATTGGAAAGATACTCAAATTATAATAAGCGAAGATTCATCTTTTCAATACATTATTGATTCAGATGCAGAAATAACAGCATATTTTGAACAAAAAAGTTTTACCCTGGAGACCGATCATGTTCCTGTTGGCGCCGGAAATACATTTGGAGATGGCACCTACTTATTCGGGGATACTGCAAAAATTATTGCTGTCTCAAACAAAGGATATGAATTTGAAGGATGGGAGGAAGAAGGAGAAACCATTTCTACAGAGCAGGTCTTTTCATTTGATGTAACGAAAAATTTACACTTAACTGCCAGTTTTATCCCCCAAAAATATAATGTGAACGCAAATCCAATACCTGCAGGTGCGGGTAAAATTTATGGAACAGGCGATTATGAATATGGACAAACAGTCAGGTTAACGGCAATACCATCTAACAATTATGTTTTTTCTCATTGGGAGGAAAACTCAAACATCATTTTTAAAGATAGTGTTTTCACTTTCAAAGCAAATTCAAACCGGTTTCTTGATGCCGTATTTAATGATATATCCGGCTCAACAAACATATTCAATACTTTTGTGAAAACAAACATAAGCATATTCCCAAATCCATTCAGCAAATCCATTTCAATAAAATCAAACAGGAATATTAATTGCCTGAAAATTTACACCATTCCAGGTATGCTTGTTTTCATTGAAAATGAAATACATATAAACCAACCGATAAGCCTGCCGAACTTAAAACCAGGAATTTATATTGTTGAAATCAAAGCAGGTGATTTTGTTTACAGGAACAAGCTATATAAATATTAAATTTTTTTTGGTATCAGCGCTAATATATGACTTTATAGGAAAGCTTCTTCAATAGTAACACTTTGTCATTCTGGGCGAAGCGAAGAATCTGTATATAGTTTAAATTTTTATTCGGACAGTAGTGTAATTAGTGGCATTAAGCTACTTTTATAATCATTAAAAACAATCATTTACACTTTGCTAGTGTATGTGAGAAATTGACTTATTCTCAAAATGTATTTTATGCTCTGAACTCAGTAAATTCGAAAGATAAAGGTGCAAGGCATTGTTTTTTCCCGGAGTCCCGACATACTTCATGTCGGGATGAGGAGTTAAACGATGCCTTGCAACGCATAGATTTCGAAAATCACTGAATTCAGATGCTGAATGAGTATTAAAAATAGCGTATTTGAACTACTTTTTATTGCACCTTTTTAGTTAGAATGCAATGGATATTTGAGGTAATACTATTTATTCCTACCTTTGCCTGATAGAGTTATATATTAAAAATTTAAAAATGCGGTATTTTAATACATCCGGTCCCAACTTTCCAAAGGAGCATTATACACTCTTTCGATCTCACTTAA
>CAZVTW010000089.1:0-15460 GCA_964629805.1 uncultured Bacteroidales bacterium
TCAAAAAATACACTCCCTATTTTAGATAATTTCCTGTTTAAACTTGAAGGAAATACGCTGGAAATAACAGCTTCTGATCTTGAAACCACATTTATAACCCGGCTTGAACTTGAAAATGCAAGTGAAGACGGTTCTATTGCTATTCCGGCAAGAATTCTCAATGATACATTAAAAGAATTTCCCGAACAACCATTATCTTTTAATGTCAATGCAGAAACATACAGCATTGCAATAACTTCAGAAAACGGGGAATTCAACATCATGGGCCAGGATGCTGAAGATTTTCCCGAGTTACCAAAGATAGAGGAAGAAGGAGAAGCACAAGATTTATTGCTAAAACCGGATATGCTTCTTAATGGCGTTGGGAAAACCCTTTTTGCGACGGCTGAAGACGAACTCAGACCAGTTATGAATGGTATTTACATCGAAATAGCAAGTAATGAGATTACATTTGTTGCATCCGATTCGCACAAACTTGTCCGTTACAGACGATCAGATTTAGAAAGTAACATAGATTCAAACTTTGTGTTGCCTAAAAAACCGGCATCTTTGTTAAAGAATGTCCTTCCAAAGCAGGAAAATGAGGTTAAGCTAAGATTCAACGAAAAAAATGCGATTTTTGATTTATCAAACTTTAGTGTTATTTGCCGTCTGACAGAAGGGAAATACCCGAGTTATGACGCTGTCATTCCTCCGGAAAGCCCGTTTCAGGCTATTATTGACAGGGTAGTCCTTGCTAATTCGCTCAAAAGGGTATCTGTCTTTTCAAATCAGGCAAGTAATCTTGTAAAATTTGAACTCAAATCAAATGAAATAACTATTTCAGCCCAGGACCTTGATTTTTCAATTTCAGCATACGAAAAACTGGCCTGTCAGTATGATGGTGATGATATGGAAATTGGCTTTAAATCAATTTTCCTTATTGAAATACTCCAAAATATTACCAGCGCTGATGTTAGAATCGAACTGGCTGATTCATCAAGGGCCGGACTCTTCCTGCCGGTTGAAAATGAAAATGAAAATGAAGATGAACTCATGTTGTTAATGCCTATGATGGTTGACGAAGAAGAAGAGACAGAAGAAGAGACTCAATAATCAGCATCAGAATGACAATATCCTAAAATTAATCAATTTAGATATCATAAAAAACCGTATAGGGCATGTATGCTCCATACGGTTTTTTATTCATATAAAATCATTTTTCCGTGAAAATAAATATTACACGTCCACTCGTATTTTTTGATCTTGAAACAACAGGATTAGATATTGCCAAGGACAGGATTGTAGAAATCGCGATATTAAAAATTCATCCTAACGGGGAAGAATTTTCATACAGGCAGTTGGTCAACCCAACAATACCAATATCTAGCAGAGCATCTAAAATTCATGGATATACGAATCAGGACTTAAAGGACAAACCCACATTTTCAGAAATTGCACATGAGGTAGCAAATTTTATACAGGGATGTGACCTGGCCGGATACAACTCAATCAAATTTGACATTCCGCTTTTGGCCGAAGAGTTTATCAGGGCAAATGTGGAAATTGACCTCAAAAAGCGCAAATTTATTGACGTCCAGACCATATTCTTTAAAATGGAGCAACGTACACTCAAAGCTGCCTATGAATTTTACTGCAATAAGAAACTGGTTGATGCCCATTCTGCAGAAGCTGATGTCACAGCAACCTATGAAATCCTGCAATCCCAACTCGACAGATACGATGAACTTAAAAATGATATTGACTTCTTGTCAAAATTTACACATCAGACAAAAAATGCAGATTTTGCAGGCAGGGTTATTTTCAATGATAAAGGTGAAGAAATCTTTAATTTTGGCAAATACAAAGGAAAACCCGTACAGCAGGTTTTTGAGAAGGATCATAATTACTATGCCTGGATAATGAATGGGGATTTCCCACTTTATACAAAGAAAATACTGACTGAAATAAAGCTCAGAAATGCCTTCAATAAATGAGTCTATGAAAATAATATGTATAGGACGAAATTACATTGACCATGCCAAAGAACTAAATAATCCTGTTCCGGACAAGCCTGTTTTTTTTATCAAGCCAGATACAGCGCTGCTCAGGAATAACTGGCCTTTTTACATTCCTGAATTTACCAGTGAAGTTCACTATGAAACTGAAATTGTAGTGAAAATAAAAAAACAGGGAAAATATATTGCTAAAAAATTTGCACAGCGGTATTATGATGAAATAGGCCTTGGTATAGATTTCACTGCAAGAGATTTACAAAAAGAGGCAAAAAACAAAGGCCTGCCCTGGGAAATATCTAAAGCATTTGATCATTCAGCAGCAATAAGTGAATTCATACCACTAGTAAATTTTAAAAATATTCAGGACATACCCTTTAGAATGTATCTGAATGACACTTTGGTTCAGGAAGCAAACACAAAAGATATGGTTTTTTCGGTTGATGAACTCATAACCTATGTTTCTCAATTTATTACCTTTAAGATAGGGGATCTTATTTACACCGGTACGCCTTCTGGTGTTGGAAAAGTCAATCCCGGAGACAGATTAAAGGGATACATCAACGACAGGATTATGTTTGACATAAAGATTAAATAATATAACAATGAATAAATATCACCCGCTCAAAGTCTTTAAATATTGTCCCTCATGTGGTAACCCGGCATTATCAGCAAATAGTGAAAAATCTCTGAAATGCAGTAATTGTAATTTTCTGTATTTTATTAATGCAGCAGCAGCTGTGGCCGGAATCATCACTGACAAGAGCAATAAGCTTTTACTTGCCATTCGAAAGAATGAGCCTTACAAAGGGAAATATGATCTTCCGGGCGGTTTCATTGACCAGGGTGAAAGGGCAGAAGATGCTCTTCAAAGAGAAATAAAAGAAGAGCTTAATCTGGACATTATTGAACTACGATATTTCACCTCTTTTCCTAATGAATACCTGTATAAAAGTATTCTATATTATACCCTCGATATAACATATCAATGTAAAGTTCAGAATTTTTCTCCCATTCTGGCCAGAGATGATATCTCCGGTTTTGATTTTGTCCTGCCTGAAGAATTGAATATGCAGGACGTTGGGGCTAAATCCATGAAAGGCATAATAAAACTATACCTTCAGGAACACAATGTCTCTAAGGGTGAGTAAAAGAATAATTCATACATTTCATCTTGATAGATTCCTGATTAATGAATAAAAACAAATTCACTTGTAAAATTTATTTTATTATATACTCTATGTAATCTTTCTGATTTTATTGAAAGATGTTAATAATCCTTTTATCAATGCAGAGCTAAATCCCTGGTGCTCCATTTCATTAAGTCCTGAAATGGTAACCCCCTGTGGTGTGGTAACTTTATCAATTTCACGTTCAGGATGATATCCACGTTTTAACAATAAACTTGCAGCGCCTTTTACTGTTTGAGCTGCAATATATTGAGCAGTTTCAGAATCAAAACCAATTTCAATACCGCCCTGGGAAGCTGCTCTGATATATCTGTGCGCAAATGCAATACCTGACCCTGCAAGCACAGTTGAGGATGCCATTAATTCTTCACTTATAAAAATCGTTTCTCCCAGTTTATCAAAAAAATTGGCAATTTCCTCCTTCAATGCTTCACTTTTTGTATTGGTTGATATACATGTCATTGATTCACATATACTTATAGCTGTATTTGGCATAATCCTGAATACTTGTAACTCCTTTCCAACTAATTCCAAAGTCTTTTTAATATGAAATCCGGTCACTGTTGATAAAATGACATGTCTTTCCGGCTCAAGGGAATCTTTAATTTCGTCCAAAAGATCATACAATTGTTTTGGCTGTACACAAAAAAACAAATAATCGCTTTTTTTGACAGCCTCTACATTGTCATAGGTAATTTCAACTCCGGGAATGTTTCTCTTCTTAACACCTGGAATTGGTCTGTCAGTAACAATGAGATTGTCGGCATCAACCATTCCTGACCTGATTAGTCCTTCCGCAATTGAGAGACCCAGATTACCTCCTCCTAAAATTGATATTGTTCTGTTCTTCATATATTTATTTTTTTACAGACCGTTTTCTATTAACATAATAAAAACAATCATTCTACTCCCTAAATTTTCATTTTCGTGAAATCCGGAAACAAAGATAACAGCAATTTTAGAATGAACAAAACAGGAATAAAATTATCAATTTAAATGATTACTTCTTTCTTATAAGGAATTTAATGTCTTTTTCGCTCCTGTTGCCCAATTTATCTTCAGCGGCAATTTTGACAATATAAAAATCTTCTTCTGTCAGCAGGTTTGCATCAGATATGCTTTTGGCGGCGGCATACTTTCTCATTGGGCTGCCATTAATTGAGTAATAAATATTTTCAGTGCCTGAAAATCTGTCTGTAGCGCCAATATAGATTCTTGTATAAGTGGGATAAACAGGATATTTTTTCCCTTCATATTCCTCTTCCCTGATAGGTTTAATATTGAAATTCGCATATATCACAGGGGAAGTATTATCAACAACTATTTCACTTTCCTTTTTTTGTTCCTGGTTGTTTACATTATCTGTAGCTTTGAATGTAATAGTATGGTATCCTCCGTTTTGGATGGTAAAGGGATTGTCATATTCCTGGTAACTTTCACCGTCAATGGAGTATTCTAAGGTTTTAATACCTGATTCCCCGTCTCGTGGATACAGGGCAATTGGTGTCTTGTCACTAATAAAAAGTGTATCCCTGTCGAAAAATTGTGGATATTTATAATCAATGGATGTGGCTGGTGGCTCATTATCAAGATACACGACTTCATATTTAGCCGGAGCCATATTTTTGACATTATCCATGGCAGTGTAATTGATCCGGTGAATTCCTTTCCTGGAGGTCACAGAAAATGGTCGATCGAATTTTTTTGATTTAGCAGCTCTGTCAATACCATAATAGATGATTGCAGTACCACTTTCTTTATCAGCAGATTTAACAGTAAATTTAGTTCGTTCCGATATGTAGAGATATTTTCCCTGGTATTGGTCTCCTTCAATCCTAAGCGAAACTTCCGGGCCTTTCTTATCAACAATAAATTTGAAATAGTTAATTGTGCTGGCATCCAGAGAATCGGACTTATCTTTTTGGTCACTATTTCCGACATTATCAACTGCATAAAAGTCAATATAATGTTCTCCCCCGTCCAGATTTTCAAAGGTTATCTTATCTTTATATACAACCGGGGACCCTCCATCCATAGCATAATATATCTGTTTGACCCCTGATAACTTATCTTTGCTTTTAAGCAGAATGTATGAATCCCAGGAGAGAACATTTTCACCCTCGGCAACACCACGAAGGATATAACGGGTTTCCGGCGGCTCCCGATCTATAATAAATTCTGTCTCTTCCACATCTTCAACATTTCCTACGTTATCCACTGAATAATATTTAAGCTTATATTGTATTTCATTTCTACTGATAAATTCAACAGGTTCTTTGGTGCTTTCAAAATCAGCGCCATTCAACGAAAAATAAGTAGCCCTTGTTTTGGAAACCTTATCATAGGTTTTAAAGTTAATTTTTAAATCATCATTGTAGTAAACCTTTTTTTTATCCGTATATTTGATCGAATTTGAGAAACGGGGTGTAGTTGAGGGCGCTATACCATCAGCATATACTTCAAAGACAACATATTTTCTGGGAATCACCACATTTCTGGTGTCCGGATCAACACACCAGGGGCTTCTGATTATATTGTATCCTTCGTTTGGGAAATACATTGGATTGGAATATTCTTTTGTCACTTCGCTCTTAAGCAACCAGGATTTTGATTCCTTTTTGGGTTCAATAGCCATGCGAAGATAGACAGGCAAATGTTTGTTGATATAAAATCGCCCGTTTTCATCTACATATTTGCTTTTCTGATGTTGTAACTGCTTTTGTCCTGATACAGTATACAGTGAAAAGCAAAAAACCGTAAGCAATATAAATTTTTGCATATGTATATCTTTGGTTGGATATGAGGATATAAATATACGTAAAAAAGTTTTTTTGTCAAATAACATTCACCTCCATTTCAAGATCAACATTGATTTTTTTTTTCACATCCTCAAGGATCATTTTAGCCAGGGAATATATCTCCCTGCCATTGGCGTTACCATGATTCACAAGTACAAGAGCTTGTTTGTCATGTACACCGGCATCCCCAAACCTGCGTCCTTTCCAGCCACATTTTTCAATAAGCCACCCGGCAGGGATTTTCACCATATCGTTCTCTCCCGGAAACATAACAACATCCGGATATTTTTTTTGAATAAAAAATGCTTTTTCTTTTTTAATATATGGATTTTTGAAAAAACTCCCTGCGTTCCCTGTTTTTTCAATATCAGGTAGTTTGCTTCTTCTAATCCTAATAATTGCCTGCCGGACATTTGCAAGTGTGGGAACAAGCGCGTTAGATTTTACCATATCACCAACCTGTCCGTATTCCAAACAAAAACGTCCCTGTTTAAGAAGTTTAAAATCTACAGAGGTGATAATAACCTGATTTTTTAATTGAGATTTAAAAAGACTATTTCTATAAGAAAACTCACATTTACTACCTGGTATCATTTTATTTGTTTTTGTGCGAAGATCAAAAAAATCAACACGCTCAATAACATCTTTCACTTCAACGCCATATGCCCCGATGTTTTGCACCGGTGAAGCACCTACATCTCCCGGAATCAGAGAGAGATTTTCTATTCCAAAATAACCTTTGTTTACACAGTAAGCCACAAAAGAATCCCATTCCTCTCCTGCCGATACCCTGAGAGTGATACTTTTGTTATCTTCCCTGATTTTTTTTATTCCTTTGCCTACAGGATGAATAATAATACCAGGAAAGTCGGAGGTGAACAAAAAATTACTTCCCCCTCCGAGAACAATATGCTCATTTTCATTCATGACTTCTGAATAATCCTTGCAAAACTGGGAAAGATCATCTCCTGATTTAATCTCCAGAAAATATCTGGTTTTTGCATTCAAATGAAATGTATTGTATTTCTCTAATGAGACATTTTGTTTTAATGTATACATAAGCAATAATTCAAATGGCTAACTTCAGCTTTTTTCATGGAATATTCAAATTATTAGTGCCAGATTTTTTTCTGAATAAAATTTGATAAAAATAGAAAGCTATGTTTTCAAAGAAAGAAGTTTTATCTTTGTCCTAAAATAAAAAATATTTTCAAATGAAAAAACTTATTTCATTAATTACCTTTATATTTTGTTCCAATATTGTATTTTGTTCTGATAGTATTCAGAATAAGGAAATTACTGATGGTGTAAACAATGGAAAAACAATTGTATACAAACTTGATATCAAGCAGGAAATAGGTCCCGCCATTTGGCGTCAAACTCAACAGGCATTCAGCGAAGCACAGAAAGTTAATGCGGACCTTATTCTAATCCATATGAATACCTATGGCGGGATGTTACTATCTGCCGATTCCATCAGGACAAAAATATTAAACAGTAAAATTCCGGTCTATGTATTTATCGATAATAATGCAGCCTCTGCCGGAGCACTGATATCAATTGCCTGTGACAGGATATATATGCGAAAAGGCGCTAATATAGGTGCTGCAACTGTTGTAAATCAACAAGGTGAACCACAACCTGATAAGTACCAGTCTTATATGCGCTCGATGATGCGTGCCACGGCAGAATCTCACGGCAAAGATACTATCATCTCAGGTAATGACACTTCCTATGTCTGGAAAAGAGACCCTCACATTGCAGAAGCTATGGTTGATCCTTCACTTTCTGTTGAGGGAGTCTCCGATTCTTCAAAGGTACTTACATTTACAACTTCAGAAGCCATACGTTTTGGCTTTTGTGAAGGACAGGCTGAAACCATACCAGATGTCATGAAAATTGCCGGTGTACAGGATTATGAAATCAAAGAATACAAACCAACAACCCTTGAGAAAATTATTGGATTCCTTGTCAATCCGGTTTTACAGAGCATTTTTATTATGATTATTATCGGGGGATTATATTTTGAACTTCAAAGTCCTGGCGTTGGTTTTCCGCTTGCTGCTTCAGTTGTAGCTGCTTTATTCTATTTTGCACCCTTGTATCTCGAAGGTATTGCAGAAAACTGGGAAATAATTGTCTTTGTTGTTGGGGTTTTACTGCTCGCAGTTGAAATATTTGCCATTCCTGGGTTCGGTGTGGCCGGTATTTCCGGTATTATTCTTATTGTTTCCGGACTGGCTCTGGCAATGATTGATAACATTGGCTTTTCGTTTGAATTCACTTTTCTGGGACGTTTCTTCAAAGCAATTGTAATTGTAGTTGTTTCAATGGTGGTATCTGTCATCATTTCGCTTTATCTGACAAAAAAGGCATTTAAAGTCCGTTCTCTTAGTTTTTTGGCTTTAGACACTTCGCAAAACAAACAGGAAGGATATATTGGTGTTACTAATTATCAGGATACCCTTACAGGAAAAACTGGTGTCGCTGTTACAGTACTCAGACCATCAGGCAAAGTTGAAATTGAAGATGAAATATATGACGCCAGGGCACTAACGGGTTATATTGAAAAAGGAACCGAAGTAAAAATCATCAAATATGAATCCGGGCAGGTTTATGTAAAAAAAACATCTGCCTGATGTATATTTTTTCTTCTTCTCTCATAAAATTTTCCCCTCTACTCGCAACTTTTTATTTTTTTTTTCGTCTTTATAGTAAAGTAGTTCTTTTCATAGATTTTGTTTTTGGTTAATAAAAAGGGCAGTTTTTACTGCCCTTTTTTGTTTTATTACCTTATTTTTGCAGGCAATTGCAAATCTTAAAAATAAATCAAAAATGAAACAATTAACGCTCAACATCGAAAATGTTTTTTCTTTTGTTGCTAAAGATGAAATATTTGGCTATAAAGACATAGTGGAGAAAAACAACCATGCTCTCCATGATAAAACCGGCAAAGGGAACGATTTCCTGGGATGGACACATCTTCCCACATCGATATCTGATGATCATCTTAATGAAGTAAAATCAGCAACTGATAAACTACGTAAAAATTCAGAAGTTGTTGTGGTTGTTGGTATCGGAGGCTCCTATCTTGGTGCAAAAGCTGTCATTGAAGCACTATCAAACAGCTTTTCACAATTTTCCTCTGATAATAAACCTCATGTAACATTCGCAGGTCATAATCTCAGCGAGGATTATCTTTATGAGCTCTGTGAATTTCTCAGCGAAAAAGAATGGTCTGTGGTTGTTATTTCAAAATCCGGTACAACAACCGAACCGGCAATAGCTTTCAGGTTACTGAAGAATGAACTGGAAAAGAAGTATGGCAAAGAAGCTAAAGACAGAATCATTGCCATAACAGATGCAAAAAAAGGCGCTTTAAGACAACTTGCTGACAGCCAGGGATACAAGACATTTATTATTCCGGATGATATTGGAGGCAGGTATTCAGTATTAACCCCGGTAGGACTTGTACCTATTGCTATTGCAGGCTTTGATATTAATCAACTTGTTCAGGGTGCTATTGACATGGAAAAAAGATCATGCGTTGATACACCTTTTGAGGATAATCTTCCTGCCATTTATGCAGCCACACGCAACGCTCTTTACAAAAACGGAAAAACAACAGAAATGTTGGTCAATTACAATCCAAAACTCCATTTTTTGGCAGAGTGGTGGAAACAACTTTATGGAGAAAGTGAAGGGAAAGAAAATAAAGGTATTTTCCCTGCTAGTGTTGACTTTACAACAGACTTACACTCAATGGGTCAATATATTCAGGAAGGTATCAGGAACCTGTTTGAAACAGTTATTTCAGTTTCAGAGCCAGACCACAAAGTTGAAATACCAACTGATGATGACAATTTAGATAAACTAAACTATATTGCCGGTAAAAGAGTGGATTTTGTTAACAAACAGGCAGAACTCGGTACTATGCTTGCCCATGTTGACGGAGGTGTGCCAAATATACAGGTAACAATATCAAAAATTAATGAATATTACCTTGGCCTGCTCGTCTATTTCTTCGAGAAGGCTTGTGGACTAAGTGGATATACTTTAGGAGTCAATCCCTTTGACCAACCCGGCGTTGAAGCTTATAAAAAGAACATGTTCGCCCTCCTGGAGAAACCTGGTTTTGAAGAAGAAACAAAAAAACTGAAAGCGATGCTTGGGGAGCGGTAAATTGATTTTATATGACAATTTTTTAATCCTGCAATATCATTTCATAATGGTAACAATATGCTGAGCGGGCATAACATAACTTTTTAAAACGAAATAAAAGACTTATTTGCAGTTGGTTATTGTTTTTAAAAAACGTAAGTTATGCCCAGTCGAAGTATAAATCTTTCCGGATTGGGGGGGGTAATCCTGATTCCGGAGAGATTGCCTGCAAAAACACAAAACCAATCAAAGAAAAAAATCTTTTGCAATTTTTAAGATAACTCAGCTCCTTAACTCACATTTAATTTATAGAATTCTTAGCGATCAAGTCTATTAAAATCTTATCTCTAAAACCACCCTGCATTTATAGGAAAAATAACAGTTATTTATAACTTTGTTAACAACAATATATGTAGTAGAATTATCTATGAATACAAATTTTTTTTTCATCTTACTAGTCAACCTTCTTATATGTAGTAAGTTTATAATCATCAAAGGTCAAATTCACGAATATCAAAACCTGAGAATTGAAGGCCTGACAGTAGAAGACGGATTAGGCAGTAATAACATCAATGTTATCTATCAGGACAGATTTGGTTTTATGTGGTTTGGCACAACAGACGGTCTATGTCGTTTTGACGGATATGAATTTAAGACTTATAAAAAAAATCCATTGGATAGTCTGTCACTAAGTGGTGTTGAAGTCAATGATATAATTGAAGATTATGAAGGAGTCATGTGGCTTGCCACAAATAATGGTTTAAATAAATTTAACAGGGACAAAGATAACTTCACAAGCTATTTGCATGATCCTTCAGACCCTGCAAGTCTGAGTGAAAATAATGTCACTTCGATACTTGAAGACTCGAGACGGAATTTTTGGGTCACAACATCCGGGGGTGGATTATTGCTATTTAATAGACATCAGGGGACGTTTAAGCAATATGCCCGGGACGACAATAAAAAATATAGTCTGGGAAGTAATATCGTTTATGATATCATAGAAGACAAAGAGCACAATCTTTGGTTATCAACCTCCAAAAATGGACTCTATCTGATGATAAGAAGTGAAGAAAAATTCATTCCTTTCTTATCACCAGATTTTCCATCTTCGGACAAGGAATTTTTTTTCCATAAAAATCTTTACGAGGACAGTAAAGGAAATATCTGGATTTCGACTCGCAGATTTGGACTATATATTTTTAATCCTTCAACAAAAAGATTTACACATATAGGTCAATCTATGGGAAAGCTCAATTCAAACATTGTGTATGATTTTATCCAGGATAACCTTGGAACATTGTGGATTGCAACAGACGGTGGCGGGATAAATCTCTACGATCCTCAAAAAGGTTCTTTTTCGTATATAAAAAAGCAGGAATATGATAGATATTCACTGTATTCGAATGCCATAAGGACTTTTTATATTGATAATGCACAAAGTCTCTGGATTGGAACAACAAAATCCGGTGTAAATGTTATACATAAAGAGCAAAAAAAATTTTTCACACTCAGAGAACAACCTTTAAAGAAAAACACATTATCAGGCAGTAATATACTCTCTATTTTTGAAGATAAAGACAAAAACATCTGGATTGGAACTGATGGGGATGGATTAAATAAATATAATCCACAAACAGGAAAAATAAAGCAATTCGTTCATGACCCAAATAATCCTGAGAGTCTTCCCGGAAAGGTTATTAAGTGTATATATGAAGACAGAGAAAAAAACATGTGGCTGGGAACATACGCCGACGGACTTATTCAATTTGACAGAAATACAGACCAATTTATTTCCTACCGAAATGATACCGCAAATAACCTGAGTATATCAAGCGATTATGTATGGAAAATTTACGAGGATTCAGAAAACAATCTTTGGATTGGGACATTAGGCGGTTGCCTTGATAAAATGAACCGTGAAAAAGGAACATTTCGGCATTTTTGCTATCAGACCGGAGAGTCCGGTTCTTTTCCATCCGAAAACATCAACGATATTTTGGAAGATTCCCATAATCATTTATGGATTGGGACAGCGGGCCAGGGTATTGCAATTAAGGAAGCAGGTAGTAACTATTTCCGAAATATCATTGCAAATCCTGATGATCCTAAATGTTTATCTAACAAAACAGTACTTTGTTTACACGAAGACCATAACCAGAATTTATGGATAGGGACAAGACGAGGTTTAAACCTTCTTAGGGACGATTCTACATTCAAAAAGTATTTTATACGTGACGGTTTGCCGGATAACACAATTCAGGGAATACTTGAAGATAATATCGGGAATTTATGGATTAGTACCTTAAACGGCTTATCAAAATTTAATCCTGAAAAAGAGATTTTTAAAAACTACAATAAGAATGATGGTCTGCAGGGTAGCGATTTTGTGCATCGCTCCTGTTTTAGAGCATCAGATGGCAAACTCTATTTTGGAGGAAAAAACGGGTTAAATTACTTTTCTCCATCTGATATTAAAGACAATCCATACATACCTAAAGTGGTACTTACTGAATTAAAACTGTTTAATGAAGCAATCAGACCTTATGATACAATCCATGGGAATATTGTATTAAAAAAAAGCATTACTGATGCAAAAGAAATACATTTGACTTATAAAGATTATGTTTTTTCGATAAAATATGCAGCACTAAATTATATATCGCCCAAAAAAAATCAATATGCTTACAGACTTGAAGGATTTGAGGATGAATGGAACTACGTAGGCAATAAACGAGAAGCCACATATACCAATATAGCTCCGGGAGAATACACTTTCAGAGTCAAAGCATCTAACAATGACGGAATCTGGAATGAAAAGGGTACTGCCATCAATATCTTAATATTACCCCCCTTTTGGCAAACAAAATGTGCTGTTTTTCTCTACATTTTATTGTTCATTTTTATCTCTTATCTTTTCAGACGATATGTGATTATCAGGGAACGATTTCAAAACCAATTGAAAATCGAACGTCTGGAAGCTAATAAAGCGAAGGAAATGAATGATATGAAACTCCGGTTGTTTACAAATATTTCACATGAACTCAGAACACCACTGACTCTGATCATAAACCCACTCGAAAAAATTATTAAAACTGCAAAGGACTTTAATTATTCAAGAGATTCATATCAATTAAAACTGATGCATCGGAATTCAAAAAGATTGTTAAGGTTGGTTAATCAATTACTGGATTTTAGAAAACTTGAAGCCGGAGAACTGGCATTAAATATTTCCCGAGGTGAAATAGTACAATTTATTAAAGAAATTTTTGAATCCTTTAAATTACAAGCTATTAAAAAAAACATTCAATACCAGCTTATTGATAATGTGAATTATTTTCATACTGAATTTGACCCGGACAAAATAGACAAGATCATATACAATATTCTTTCAAACGCATTTAAATTCACCCCAGACGGTGGAAAAATCAAATTAAGACTTGATATCAAAGAAGATGAAAAATTTCAAATCATCATTTCAGATACAGGTCTTGGAATTGCTGATAAAGACCTGGAACATATATTCAACAGGTTTTACCAGGCAACAAATGATGAAAAGAAAATGACGGAAGGAACCGGCATAGGTCTTGCTCTTGTCAAGGAAATGGTTGCTTTACATAAAGGAACAATCAAAATTCTGAGCAAAGACATAAAAAACTACCCTAATAATCATGGAACAAGCGTCATTATTGAATTACCACTTATAAAAGCAACTAAAGAATCAGAAGAAAGAGATGGAATCAGCACAAAATTAGTTGATGATCAAACCAATTCCCGTGATAGTAACCCAATCATTAAACAGGATGAATTAATTGACCATGATGATGCTTCGGTTGTTCTGGTTATAGATGACAACCAGGATATCAGGAGCTATCTGAATCACGAATTATCAGACGAATACAGGATTTTTGAAGCATGTGACGGAATCACCGGATTAGACATTGCAATGAAAAATATTCCTGATATTATAATTTGCGATATAATGATGCCAAAACTAGATGGCATTGAATTATGCAAAAAATTAAAATCAGACGAAAAAACAAGCCACATACCGGTTATTTTATTGACCGCAAAAGCTTCAAATGAAAGTAAACTTGAAGGATTGGACAGTCAGGCAGATGATTATATAACAAAACCCTTTAATATTGATATTTTAAAAGCCAGAGTAAAAAACCTTATCCAGTCAAGGGAAAAATTACGGGAGAAATTCAGCACTTATCTTAACACATCAGAAGAACCGAAAAACAAGGCAACAACGCTTGATGACATATTTATTCAAAAAGCAAAGAAAATAGTTGAACATCACATTTCTGATAGTGAATTTGACCCGGAAATGTTTGCTGTCGAAATTGGGATGAGCAGGGTACAACTATACAGAAAAATTAAAGCGCTGACTCATAAAACTGTGAATGAATTTTTAAAAACAATTCGAATGCAAAAAGCAGCAGAATTGATCATCCACAGCGAAATGTCAGTATCAGAAGTTGCTTATAGTGTAGGATTTAAAACACCAGCCCATTTTTCGGTCACATTTTCAAAACATTTTGGAGAGTCGCCCTCTAAATTTGCAGAAAAAAGTGGCATCAAATAAAAAAGCGCCCTGACAGAACAAGGCGCTTTTATACCTGATTGCAATTTGTGGATTCTATTCAAGGATAATGAATTTTTTCACAATCCTGCCGGAATCTGAGAGAAGGTTCATATAATATAGACCAGGTTTAAGATATTCTGCCTGAACGACATATTGACTGCCTCCATGTTGTTCAATTTTGCCGGAAAAAACTTTTTTTCCTTGTATATCAATAACCTCTACTATGAAATCTCCATTGAAAGGTTGGTCTGTAATAATATAGAATAGCCCTTTGTTGGGATTTGGCGATATTGTAACATGTTCACTCAAAATATTTGCGATACCAGTAGATAGCTTTTCAACCTTAATGGTAAAATCTTCTTCAACAGTCTGTCCTTCAGAATTTGCAAGAATTGAGATAACTGCTTCTCCATACTGATTATATAAATAAGTAATTGTTAATTGATTACCTGAGATTTCCGGAATCAATAATTCACTATTCGTATTACCAGACACCGAAAATTCGATATTATTGACATCAGAATCTATATCATCAAATATGCCTGAAAGATCAATTGTTGTGGGATTTGCATTTTCATTAATTGATATGTCATCTATTTCAGATTTAACAAAAGGCGGATCGTCCCAGGGAATAACAGAAACAAGAAATTCATTATTTACCGTCTGGTCATCTGTTGTGGCCTGCAGAACAATTGTTGCATCACCAAAACTATCCTCTGTAAATGA
>CAZVTW010000090.1:0-15446 GCA_964629805.1 uncultured Bacteroidales bacterium
GGACGAAAGAAGAAATTGAAGCCTGGCAGCAGGCAGACTCAATCGAATGGTTTAAGGAACAAATGATAGAAACAAAATCGGCAACAGCTGATGAATTGGAAAATATCAGGAAACAAATTCAGGCTTCAATAAAACAAACCATGAACCTGGCAATAGATGATAACATTTCACCACGTCTTGATTTAGACAAAGACCCTGATGCCATCGGTAAAATGATGTTTTCAAATGGTTCTGTTGATAAGATGGAAGACCGTCCCGTTGATGTGTTAATGCCTCTGGAAGATAATCCACGTGTAAAGCAAATAAAGAAAAAAGAACGGTTTGGACTTGATAAAAACGGGAAACCGTTTTCAAAAGTTAAAACCTATCAGCTTCGTGATGGCATTTTCGAAGCAATCATTGACCGGTTTTATAAGGACCCCACCCTTGTAGCTTATGGTGAAGAAAACAGGGACTGGGGCGGCGCTTTTGCTGTTTACAGGGGGCTGACCGAAGCCCTGCCATATCACAGGCTTTTTAACTCACCCATATCAGAAGGCGCCATTGCAGGAACAGCAATTGGTTATGGTATGTCCGGCGGCAGAGTCATTGCCGAAATCATGTACTGTGATTTTATTGGCAGGTCAGGAGATGAAATATTCAACCAGTTACCTAAATGGCAGTCTATGAGTGGTAATCTCATCAAAATGCCTGTTGTCATCAGGGTTTCAGTTGGATCAAAATATGGCGCCCAACATTCGCAAGACTGGTCATCTCTGGTCGCCCATGTCCCGGGAATCAAAGTTGTATTCCCTGCTACACCTTATGACGCTAAAGGTTTAATGAATGCAGCTCTTCAGGGAACTGATCCCGTTATCTTCTTCGAAAGCCAGCGAATTTATGATATTGGAGAATTGTTCCATAAAGAAGGAGTGCCTGAAGGATATTACGAAATACCTATCGGAGAACCTGATATCAAAAGAGAAGGAAGTGATATCACAATCCTTTCTATTGGGGCTACTTTATACAGAGCTATTAAAGCGGCTGATATCCTGGAAGAAAAATACGGGCTGTTAGCTGAAATCATAGATGCCAGAAGCCTCGTACCTTTTAACTATGAGCCTGTTATTAATTCAGTAGCAAAAACAGGACGTATCGTTCTTGCAAGTGATGCATGCGACAGGGGCTCTTACCTGAAAGAAGTAGCCCAGACAATCTCAGAACTGGCTTTTGATGATCTTGATGCCCCACCTGTGGTCATTGGCTCACGTAACTGGATTACACCAGCCCATGAAATGGAAAAGTATTTCTTCCCTCAGCCGGAATGGATAATTGATGCAATACATGAAAAAATAGTTCCCTTAAAAGGGCATGAAGTAAAAAACTCTTTTACCAGGGAAACGCAAATTTCGAGAAATAAAGAGGGTGTTTAGATCTGACAATTAAACAGATTACGTTCTGTTTTTTGAACAATGCCGGCATATGTGCCGAAATAAAGAGACCGACATAAATTGATGAATATGTTATCCATCGGTGTTTGTTCTGTAAAAAAAAGAATACTTTCAACAACAGGATTAATGCCGGTGGATATTTCTATGTATAAAAGATTGAAAAATTTCTGCCCCAATAATCAGTTATTTAGGTAGTTAATAAAGTCCAATGTCTCACTGATTTTTTTATTCCCTAGATAATTGTATTTTTGCATTTTTATTGATAGTTAATAATTAATAATTGATAAATAATTAATGTATTATGAAAGTATGGAAACCTTCAAATGACGAGATTCAGGCAACTTCATCATGGGGTAGCTGGGAAAAAGAAGCTTCTGAGTTTCCCTGGCAATATGATGAAAAGGAAACGTGTTACATTCTTAGTGGAAAAGCCCGTGTTTGGGATAATGACGGCAATGAAATAAGTTTCAGCACTGGTGATATGGTTGAATTTGAACAGGGACTTGAATGCACCTGGAAAATAACTGAAAAAATTGAAAAGAAATACATTTTTGGGAATAATTAAAAAAAATAAACCAATGAAAAGAAGTGAAATTAATTTACTTATTCAGGAAGCATCTGATTTTTTTGAGGATATGGGTTTTAAACTACCAAAATGGGCTTTCTGGAAACCGGATCAATGGGCCGGGAAATTTGATATATGCAGCGAAATAGTAGATAACCAATTAGGTTGGGACATCACAGACTTTGGTTCCAACGAATTTGACAAACGAGGTTTAATGCTGTTTACATTAAGAAATGGTAATCTTGAAAAAGATATTAAAAACTATTGTGAAAAAATCATGATGGTTAAAGAAGGGCAGGAAACCCCAATGCATCTTCACTGGAATAAAATGGAAGACCTTATTAACAGGGGCGGTGGTAATATTATTATGGAACTGTATTGTTCAACAAATGATGAAAAGCTTTCAGATGAACCTGTTGCAATCAGGATGGATGGAATCAGGCATTATTTTGCCCCCGGCACACAAGTTATTCTGACACCAGGCGACAGTATATGTCTCGAGCAGAGAATTTATCATCGTTTCTGGGCCGAGGATGGCAAAGGAGATGTGCTTCTGGGTGAAGTCAGCGCTGTAAATGATGATCACCTTGATAACTTTTTTTATGAAAAAGTAGGACGTTTTCCGGAAATCGCTGAAGATGAAGACCCCAAACATTTACTTGTGTCTGATTATCAAAAGTATATATTTGCATGATTTTTGTCAGGAATTTAAATTCGTGTAATAAGAATTCTATTTGGGATGAAGAGAATAAAAATTTCGGGTGTTGGATGTGCACTCGCTGATTATTTGTATACCGGTGTGGATTTTACTTCACCTGAATTTGAAAAATACTATTCAAAAAAACTCGGCGATGGAGGATTAAGCCCTGGAAGACTTGTATTTGCCGAAGAATTTGAAGCTTTTGCAGGTGTTCCCTTTAAGGAAATATTAAATGATTTAATTGACGGAAAGAAACCCGATGCATTCAATATAGGCGGACCTTCCATAGTGGCCTTGATACATGTCTCTCAACTCTTGTATAACAAAGATACAGATGTGTTTTTTTATGGCGCTCATGGCGAAGATGCAATCGGGAAGCACCTCAAAAAGGAAATTTCAAAATTCAATATTGACCTGACAAATTACATCAAAACCGGAAAAAAAACGCCTTTCACATATGTTTTCTCCGATCAGAACTTTCATGATGGAAAAGGAGAGAGAATTTTTGTTAACAATATCGGAGCAGCATGGAAATTTTTACCGAATTGTTTAAACGACAGTTTTTATGATTCAGATATTATTGTTTTCGGAGGTACTGCACTTGTCCCTAAACTGCATGATAACCTGACTGCTTTATTAAATAAAGCAAAATCAAGAAATTGTGTTACTATCGTTAATACGGTCTTTGATTTTCGGAATGAAAAGAAATATCCAAATGCAAAATGGCCGATGGGGGAAAATGATAAGAGCTTCAAACTGATAGATGTGCTTATCATGGATTTTGAAGAAGCCTTGAGGGTAAGCGGAGAATCAGATATTAACCTGGCAACAGAATTTTTTCTCAAGAAGGGTGTTTCCTCTTTCCTAATTACTTATGGAGCAAATCCAATCCGCATCTTTTCTGATGGAAATGTCTTTAAGAAAACAACACTCAAATCCTTTCCCATCTCAGAGGCTGTAATAGAAGAAATAGAAAATAACCCGAAAAAAGCAGGAGACACTACTGGTTGTGGAGATAATTTTGTCGGCGGTGTGTTGTCATCCCTGGCAACTCAAATGCAATACAACGAACCAGGCGATTTAGATATTATTGAAGCGCTTTCGTGGGGAGTTGCCTCCGGTGGATTTGCCTGTTTTTATACAGGTGGTACGTTCCATGAAAAGTATGAAGGAGAAAAATTTGTTGAAGTAGCAAAATACTATCAGTTATATAAAGAACAGATCGAAGAATTAAGATAATAACTCACACCACGAGTTTTAACCTGAACATTATACTGCATTGATGAAAAAGCTCGTTCAGTTTGGCGCAGGAAAAATAGGCCGTTCATTTATCGGACAATTGTTCAGCAGGTCTGCTTATGAAGTCGTTTTTATTGATATTGATGATAAGCTCATTGATCTGCTCAATGTTAAAAGAAGCTATAAAGTTGTTATCAGAGACCAGGTAAAAGAAACAATTGTAATTTCGAATGTCAGAGGGATAAAATCCGGGGAAAGGAATAAAATCATCGAAGAAATATCTACAGCAGACATTATGTCAGTCTCAGTCGGACAGGCAGGATTGGAAAAAGTAGCGCCTGTTATTGCTGATGCCCTGAAATTACGTTATCAGCAAAATAAGCAAAATGCACTCGATATTATCCTGGCGGAAAATATGAGAAATGCTGCTGAGTATATGTCTAACCAGCTCAAAAGGCATTTACCCGAAAATTATCCCTTTGATGAACTTGTTGGTCTGATTGAAACCAGCATCGGTAAAATGGTGCCTATCATGGAAGAAAGCGATTTACAGGAAGACCCTTTACAGGTGTTTGCTGAATCCTATAATACGCTTATTCTTGATAAACTCGCATTTAAAAATCCTGTGCCTGATGTTAAGGGTTTGTCTCCAAAAGAAAATATGAAAGCCTGGGTTGACAGAAAATCTTTTATCCATAATCTCGGGCACGCAGTTATCGCTTATGTGGGTTATTTGCATGACAAAAATTTCAAATATGTGTGGGAAGCCCTTGAAAATGACGAAATAAAGACCTTTGTAAGGGAAACAATGCTACAGTCTGCTGCTGTTTTGCAAAAAGTGTACCCCAATGAATTCTCATGGAAATCTCTGGTCGAACATGTTGATGATTTACTGAAAAGATTTCAAAACAAAGTCCTGGGCGACACGGTTTTTCGAGTAGGATGTGATTTAAACAGAAAATTAAGCAGGGAAGACAGGCTAACAGGTGTTATTTACACTGCCAGAATGGTCAATATGCCTTATGACAAAATCTTGTTTTCTCTTGTTTGCGGATTATATTTCAGGGCAACTGATTCAGTAGGAAAACATCTTCCCCCGGATGAGACTTTTTTTAAACAAACAAAAAACGGAATAGAATTTCTCCTGATCAATATCTGCGGATTTAATAAAACATATGATACAGACCTTATTCAGGAAGCTATCACGATAAATAATGAAATCATTAAGAAGTACAACATTAATAATCCGATTATTTAATTGTCTCTTCTGAAAAATTTGACATTGAATTAATTTTTGGTCTCATAATACTTCTTAATTTTGCGCCCTTTAATTTCTAAGAAAAAAAGAATCAGATACAGTATGAAAAATGTCATTAGAAATATTAAACAAAAAAAAGGATTTATCTGTGACATGGATGGGGTTCTTTATCATGGGAACAGATTGCTACCGGGAGTGGCCGAATTTATCAGGTGGCTGCATGATGAAAAAAAGAATTTTCTTTTCCTGACAAATTCAAGCGAACGTTCACCACGGGAATTGCAGGAAAAATTATCCAGACTGGGAATCGAAGTCGACAAAACACATTTTTATACCAGCGCCCTGGCAACAGCAATGTTTCTGTCGAATCAGCACCCTAACGGAAGCGCTTTTATCGTTGGAGAGGCCGGACTCATCAATGCACTATACAATGTCGGTTATACAATGAACAATGTTGATCCCGATTATGTGGTTGTAGGCGAAACACGAACCTACAGTTATGAAAAAATAGAACAGGCAATCAACCTGGTCATAAAAGGAGCACGTCTCATTGGCACTAATCCGGATGTCACCGGCCCGACTGAAAATGGCATAGCGCCGGCAACAAAAGCTCTGATAGCGCCTATTGAGGTTGCAACAGGACGAACAGCTTATTTTGTCGGTAAACCAAATCCCCTCATGATGAGAAATGCCCTGAAAAAATTGAAATGCAGCAGGGAAGAGACCATTATCATTGGCGACAGAATGGATACTGATGTTATTTCAGGTATTGAGGCCGAAATTGATACAGCGCTTGTTTTAAGCGGTATTACGACGCGAAAAATGATTGACGAATTTCCTTATAAACCACATTATATATTAAACGGGGTTTTAGATTTTATCGAAGCAGAAAAAAATGATGACAATCAAAAAAATGTAAATAAATGATGAAAGGTGTTTTATTCGATATGGATGGCGTCCTGCTCGATTCTGAGGAGTTTATCTGCAAAGCAGCTATGAAAATGTTCAGTGAACATGGGCTGGAGGTCAAACCGGAAGATTTTTTGCCTTTCGTGGGAGCCGGAGAAAACCGGTATCTTGGAGGTGTTGCTGAGAAATATAACTTTGAATATGATATTGATGCAATAAAAGCCAGAACCTATGAGATTTACGAAGATATTACCAGAGGAAAACTTAAACCTTTGAACGGAGTTATTGGTTTTATTGAAAGATGCCGTAAAAAAAAATTAAAATTGGCCGTAGCAACAAGCGCTGATAAGACAAAAATGATTATTAACCTCAGGGAGATTGGTCTGCCACCAAATACTTTTGATGCCCTGGTCAATGGTCTTGATATTGAACATAAAAAACCAGCCCCGGATATTTATCTGAAAGCAGCAGAGCTCATCGGATTACATCCCAAAGAATGCCTTGTTGTTGAAGATGCTGTGAATGGGGTTGAAGCAGCTAAAAAAGCCGGAGCAAAATGTCTGGCCATTACAACCAGTTTTTCTAAAGAAGAACTAAAGGGCGCAGACTGGATTTGTAAAGACCTTGCAGGTGTTCCATCCGGCGTTTTGGAATGGTAAATACGAAATGGGAAACTCATTTTGACAAAAGGCAGGCCTTTTTTGCATTTATATGTTTAATTAAAAAGTTATAGATATGAAATACAACAACCTTGGAAAAAGCGATGTAAAAGTAACCGAAATAACCTTCGGAGCATGGGCTATCGGAGGCTGGATGTGGGGTGGCGCCGACGAAAAACAGGCTAAAGAAGCTATACTTAAAGCCTATGATTTAGGCATCACTTCTTTTGACACTGCCCCTGTTTACGGTTTTGGGAAAAGCGAAGAAATTGTTGGTGATACATTAAAAGATATTCCACGGGATAAAGTGCAAATCCTGACCAAATATGGCATGCGTTGGGATACATCCAGGGGAGATTTTGCTTTTGATACTAAAGATAATGACGGAAATCCGGTCCAATTGCGGAAATATGCTTCCAAACAAAGTGTGATAAATGAATGCGAGGATAGCCTGAGACGTTTAAAAACAGATTATATCGATTTATACCAGATTCACTGGCCGGATTCAACCACACCTGTCCGGGAAACGATGGAAGCTGTGCAGAAACTTCTGGAACAGGGTAAAATAAGGGCTGCCGGCGTTTGTAACTATTCAGTTGATCTCATGGAGAAGGCCGAAGACATTTTGCATCTGGCCTCAAACCAGGTTCCATATAGCATGGTCAGACGGGATATTGAAAAGGATGTTGTCCCGTATTGTGTTAACAATGAAATCGGAATTATTGCTTACAGCCCGCTGCAAAGAGGCATTTTAACAGGGAAAATGCATAAAGACTATACTTTTAATGAGGGCGATACACGACCAAATTCTGCCTTTTACCAGGAACCAAATTTCTCCCGGATAAATGATTTTCTTGATGATATAAAAGAGATTGCTGAAAATCATCAGTGTACACTTGCCCAACTGGTTATTCAATGGACACTGTTACGTAAAGGTATTTCATGTGTGCTGGTAGGCGCCAGAAATTCGCAACAAGTTACAGATAATGCAAAAGCAGCAGAACTGAAATTAGAAAAATCTGAAATTGAACTGATTAACTCAAAATTGAATACTCTAAACTTAGAAATATAATCAAAGATGGAATTTTTAAAAGACTACCCGGACGAAAAAAATCTTCACCAGGAATCAGAATCGGTTGATTTAACACCGCTGAAAGTCAATGCTCATTTTCACACACCATACTCATTCAGCGCCTTCAGGGATATTCCCCAAATAATTGAAATGGCTAATAATGAGAATGTGAATGTTCTTGGTATAAATGATTTTTATACCACAGACGGATACCTGGATTTTTATGAACAAACAACCAATGCTCAGTTATTCCCTTTATTTAACATCGAATTTATGGCTCTTTTCGGCGATTTTAAAGAACAAAACATCAGGGTGAATGATCCCAATAATCCCGGAAGAACTTACTTTTGCGGTAAAGGACTGGATTTTCCGGTTTCCCTTTCTAAGGAACAAGCAAACATAATGAATTCCGTCATTACTGAATCCATTAATCAGGTCAGAGAGATGACAGATAAGCTGAATAAACATCTGGCAGAAATTCAGGCTCCGTTTAGCTGTCCCTATGAGGAAATAAAAAGTCAACTTGCCAAAGAGATCGTCAGGGAAAGACATATTGCTAAATATCTCAGGTTGAAAATTGATGAATATTTCACTGACACTAAATCAAAATCTTCTTTTCTTGAAAAATTATATAAAGGAAAACAAACCGGCGTTAATACCGATGATTTTGTCCAGCTTGAGAATGAACTTCGCTCAAATTTACTCAAAAGCGGGGGAGTTGCTTTTGTTGAAGAAAACCCCAAAGCCTTTTTGCCACTGGACAGGGTGATAGACATCATCCTGAATGCAGGAGGTATTCCCTGCTATCCTGTTCTTTTAGATAACAAAAACGGCCTGTTCACTGATTTTGAAGGAGATTATCAAAAAATGTATGATGAACTCACAAGCAGAAATATATGGTGTATTGAACTAATTCCCGGCAGGAATGATTTCAATATTTTAAAGGAATTTGTTGCCTTTTTTCATCAAAAAGATTTCATCATTTTATTTGGTACAGAACATAACACACCAAAACCGGAACCTCTCACCGTCTCCTGCAGAGGAAACAAACAACTTGATAGTGAGTTGATGGAAATTTCATACCAGGGAGCCTGTGTTGTTGCTGCACACCAATACTTGCGCTCCAAAAACAAAAATGGTTATATGAATAGTCAGGGAGAGGCCAGACACAATGAGATACAATACTTTAGACAACTTGGAAATGCTGTCATTAAAAAACATGTCAAAAGGTAAAAATAAAAAATTATGCTATCTGATAAAGATAAAAAGTCAATCCGGGAATTAGTTAATATTTCTCAGTATTATGGTAAAAACAAAGAATTTGCAATTGCCGGCGGAGGAAACACTTCATACAAAAACCAAACGACACTTTGGGTAAAAGCAAGCGGGGTAAGCCTGGGTGATATTGATGAAAACGGGTTTGTTGCTTTGACAAGAAAAGACCTTAACGTTTTAAATAATAGTGAATTAAGCGAAGATACAGTGTCACGTGAAAGACAGGTGAAAAATGCACTGTTGAAGTCACGTTTGTTTCCCGACTTAAACCAGCGTCCGTCTGTTGAGGCCTCATTACATGATCTTATTAACTATTCTTTTGTCGTTCATATGCATCCAACTTATGTTAATGGCTTACTTTGCAGCCAGGATGCAGAAAAAATCTCTCAGGAGATATTCGGACAAAATGCCCTATATGTTAAATATACGGACCCGGGATATATTTTGTACAAAAAAGTCAAAGAAAAAATTGAGAAATACCGGCAGAGCCATTCTTCAGACCCCAAAATCATTCTGCTTCAGAATCATGGTATATTTGTGGCTGCGGATGGTGTAGATGAGGTGAAATCAATCTACGAGGATATATTAGGAAAGATTAAATCAAAGCTTCATCATGAAATTTCAATCAAAGAAAGGGAAAAGAGTGGCAAAATTAATGAAATAATGCCTGCTGTCAGGATGCTTTTATCCGGCAACACATTAAAAATTGTTAAATTCAGAAACAACTCACTTATTGAGCATTTCTGCCGGGATAAGTCAGGCTTTGAACGCATTAATAAACCATTTACCCCTGATATCATCGTTTATTGCAAATCAGACTACATCTATATTGATGAAACCGGAAGTGCAGAAAGTATTATAACAGCCTTTGAGAAAGAACTTTCGGTTTTCAGAAAGAGACATTCATTTGATCCGAAAGTCATTTTAATTAAGAATATAGGTCTTTTTGGTGTAGATGAAAGTGCTTCGGGAGCTTCAACAGTTCTTGATGTATTTGAAGACCTGATGAAAATAAGTTATCTGACTCAAAATTTTGGCGGTCCTCATTTTATGGATAAGGAGCAGATAGACTTTATTGAAAGCTGGGAAGTGGAAAATTACAGGAGAAAAATACTACAATCAAAAAGTGCCGATGCAAACATTAGCAATAAAATAATTATTGTAACCGGCGGGGCACAGGGGTTTGGAGCAGGAATTGCTGAAAATTTTTACAATAAAGGAGCGAATGTCGTTATTGCTGACATAAATGCAGAACAAGGCCATGCATTTATTGAAAAAACAGTAAAAACGGGACAAAAGAATCACATGATTTTTGTCAAAACAGATGTTTCACAACCTGATTCTGTCGAAAATCTTATCAATTTGACTGTCAGAGAGTTTGGTGGCCTTGATGTTTTTGTAAGTAATGCAGGTGTTTTACGGGCAGGAGGACTATACGAGATGGACCCGGATACGTTTGATTTTATGACACGCGTCAATTACAAAGGGTATTTTTTATGCGCTAAATTCGCCTCCAGAATTTTAAAATTACAAGCAGATTATAAAAAAGGATATTTCACTGATATTATTCAGATTAATTCTAAATCCGGACTAAAAGGAAGCAATAAAAATTTTGCTTATGCAGGCGGGAAATTTGGCAGTATTGGCCTGACTCAATCATTTGCCATGGAACTGATGCCCTGGTCAATAAAGGTAAACTCAATTTGCCCGGGAAATTTCTTTGACGGGCCTTTATGGTCAGACCCTGAAAACGGCCTGTTTGTGCAATATCTCAGAGCTGGAAAAGTTCCGGGTGCAAAAACAATTGAAGATGTAAAAAAACACTACGAAAACCAGGTGCCTGCCAGAAGAGGCTGCCATGTTGAAGATGTCATGAAAGCGATTATTTATATCATTAATCAGCAATATGAAACAGGACAGGCTCTGCCTGTAACCGGCGGGCAAATAATGTTACATTAGATTCAAAAAAAATAAAAAAAAACAATTATTTAAACTAAATATAAACTAAATTTGCTGTGAATCTGTTGTAACTAAAAATTGAAAATCTTAATATTGCATCTTTTTATCTTTGTTAATTCATTGTTAACAAAATAAATATTTAAAATTATGAGCATTACCAAAAAATTTCTAAAATCAAAACCGGTCTGTAAAGTCAGTTTCAAACTAGACAATGACGCAGCTGCAAACGCTGAGAATGCATTCATCGTAGGAGATTTCAACAATTGGGATAAATCTGCAAGCCCAATGAAAAAACTCAAGAACGGTTCATTTTCAGCAACCCTTGATCTTGATACAGGAAAAGAATACCAGTTCAGATATTATCTGGGAGATGACACCTGGCAAAACGAACCAGGTGCTGACAAAGAAATTTCAACTGAATTTCATGACGCCCGTAATTCTGTTTTGGCGCTCTAAGAAAGATTCCTGCTTAATTGATTGTCTAATCCATATTTGATATCAGCCAAAGATATAAAATGTGGATTTTTTTTGAATTCTGAACTCAGTAATTTTCGAAATCTATGCGTTGCAAGGCATCGTTTAACTCCTCATCCCGACATCAAGTATGTCGGGACTCCGGGATTAAACGATGCCTTGCGCCTTTATCTTTCGAATTTACTGAGTTCAGGAATTATGGGCTTCATTAGTCCCGATTTTTAATTTTAGGCAGTAAAGTAGTAGTTCGTAGAAATACAAAACGTCCAATTATATTGTTTAAATGGGAGTTTGGGATTATATTTTGCTATTGTAGCGCTCAAAAAAATGAAACGGACCCAGGCTCGAATTAATGATTAAAAAGTCGTTTTGCAGCAATAAGCAAAAAAAATAAAATTGTTTGTGAAGTATGAAATAAAATTAGTCTTTTACATGGCAGGTTCCTTCTCAATAAGGTTTTCTTTTTGGGTAACAAATTCTGCAAGAGAATAGTCTTTTTTGTTTAAAATATTCAGAACATCCAGGAAACATGTATTAACACTTTTATTATATCTGTTGCCAAGTATGATAATGGTATATTTATTATCCAAATCCCTGACAAGTGAAGTATTATAGCCTCTCCACCAACCGCCATGATATACAATTTTATTATCATTGCTGTCATGCCTTATGCGCCATCCGAATCCATATCCCCGGCCATATCTGTAATTTCCGGGAACAGACTGAAACGCTTTTTCAAGGCTATTTTGACTTACCAATTGCTCATGATGGATAGCATAATCCCATTTTAACAAGTCTTCAGTCGTTGAATAAATGCCTTTATCTCCAACCACACCATCAAGATACAGATGATTGGCAACACGCCAGCCATGATATCCTGTGGTCATATTATCTGTTTCAAAATCTTTTTCATTTTTCAATCGAAAAACAAATGAATTATTCATTTCTAACGGTTTAAAAATTTCTTCTTCCATGAACTCTTCATAAGATTTGCCGTAAATTCGTTCAATAATCAGGGCAAGAAGGGCATAACCAGTATTACTGTATTTAAATCTCCGGCCGGGAGGGAAATATGCATTCGGTTCATATTCAATCATAATATCAATAATATCCTCATTGTCAACCGGGGTTGTTCTGTCCGTGTATGCATCGCAGAAATACATATAATTGGGCAAGCCTGACCGGTGAGTTAATAAGTGTTCAATTGTGATTCCCGAGTACGGAAGTTCCGGGATGAATTTTTGGAGTGTATCGGAATAACTGAGGTGATTTGCTTCCTCGAGCATCATAATCCCCATTGCAGTAAACTGTTTCGAAACAGATGCAAGTTGAAAAGCCGATTTCCTGGTCAACTTTTCCTTTGTTCTCATATTTGAATAGCCAACACAGGTCTCATAAATAACTTTTCCTTTTTTAGCAACAAGGACATTTCCATTAAACCTGGTGCGTTTAAAAAACTTTCTGAAATACACATCCAGGTTATCTGTCAATTCACCTGCATATACCCGCTCTATTTCAAAACGATAAGGTTTTGGTATAAGTTTACCGGGAATATTTGCCTGTAAAACAATTGTTTTTTTACTATCCCAGGTGATGGCTATACTCATAACCACCAATACAATACTGTATTTTATGAATTTATTCATAAGTCTTTAATAATGAGCAAATAGTACTTTTGCTAATTTTTTGCAATATTAGGTAATATTATCAATATATGCAAATATCAGGATTTTATCCAATCTTTGAACAAAAACCAAGCCGTAATATAATATCATTTTCGGGAAAAATATTGACAGGGATAAGAGACTAAAGAGGAATCATTTACCTGAATAGTTCTCTTATTTCTTTCTCATTTGCCTGAATAATTCCTTTTTCCGTAATAATTCCGCGAATGAGTTTTGCCGGAGTAACATCAAAAGCAGGATTGACTGCGTGTGAACCAGGTGACGAAACAAGTATCTCTCTCATAGCGCCGGATTCGTCAGGACCGTTTTGATAAAGTACTTCCTTTTCGCTTCGCTCTTCAATTGGTATATCTTTCCCTGAGACACATTGTAAATCGAATGTTGCAAGAGGAGCGGCAATATAAAAAGGCACCTGGTATTCTCTGGCTGCAATAGCACGGCTAAGAGTCCCGATTTTGTTGGCAACATCACCATTTCGGGCAATTCTGTCTGCACCGGTAATGACCATATCAATCCTCCCTAAGGACATCAGGTGTGCAGCAGCATTGTCAGGAATAATAGCATGAGGGACATTCTCATTGTGGAGCTCCCAGGCTGTGAGTCTGGCGCCCTGACTACGGGGACGGGTTTCGTCAACATAGACAAAAACATTTTTACCTTCCCTGTGAGCAGTATAAATTGGCGATAAAGCAGTTCCGTAATCAGCAAAAGCCAGCCATCCGGCGTTGCAATGGGTCAGAATGTTATGATTATGGCGAATAAGAGAATTACCAAATTGACCAATCTTTCGGCCTGAATTCACATCCTCATCTGCAATTCTGGTAGCTTCATTAATTGCCGAATGCGGAGACTCTTTAAATGCATTAAAAATCCTGCTGGTTGACGTAAAAAGATTTTGCGCTGTAGGTCTTGTAGATTCAATATCTTTTTTAGCTGACCTGACAAAATCCATCAATTGATTTTCGGGAGCCTCATGTATGGCCTGAACCATTGCATAAGCAGCAGCTACACCAATAGCGCCCGCACCTCGTACAATCATCGTACGTATAGCATCGCAGGTCTGACGGTAATTATCTGACTCGTAAATTCGAAAACTGAAGGGCAGGAGATTTTGTTCGATCATACAAACTTTCGTACCCTCCATCCAGATTGTTCTGTAATGCTTATCTCCAACTCTCATAACACAAATATGACGGTATCTAAAATATCTGTGAATCAGCCAGAAAAAAAACCAATTTGTTGCAAAACACCGATGATGTCTTAATCACTGCCATTAAGGCACCTAACAATTTCCGTCACAGCCATTACAATTCCCATCTTCGCAATTGTCGCCATTGTGAATATGCCCGTGTTCAATTTCCTCTTTTGTTGCATCCCTGATTCCAATAACTTCTCCGCTGAAAAACAGATTTTCACCTGCAAGTGGATGATTGAAATCAATGGTAACTGTTTCTTCCTGAACATCTCTGACAAATCCGTTAAAACGACGTCCCTGCTTATCCTGCATTGGAAGCATTTTGCCTACTTTTATATACTCAGGATCGACAACACCATTGACTTTGAAGTTGTCAATTGGCAGATCAATTATGGCATCTTCGTTTACTTTTCCATAGGCATCAGCAGAAGTAAGCATAAATTTAAAATTTTCGCCTTCCTTTGAGCCTTCTATGTTTTCTTCAAACTTTGGAAGCATATTTCCGATACCAAAAATAAACTCTAAGGGTTTTTCTTCTGTCGTTTGTTCAACGAGTTGGCCATCTTCACTTCCAATCCTGAGATCATATGTCAGTGACACAACTTTGTTTTCTGTAATTGTCATAATAATACCTTTTTAATTGAGAACAAAAAATATGATAAAAGGTTGTTGAAGTGCCAAAGGAATAAGAAAAATTGAAAAATTCAAAATATATTTATATCTTCATTTTTTTTAATTTAGCAAATACAGTATTTACAAAAAAAAATATGATTATGGCGGATTTACAGACAACCTATATGGGATTGAAGCTTAAGAATCCTTTAATTGCGGGCAGTTCGGGATTGACAGATTCCCTTGATAAATTAAAAAAACTGGAGCAAAAAGGCGCTGCAGCTGTTGTGCTCAAATCCCTGTTTGAAGAAGAGATACTCATTGAAATGGAAGAAGCAATGCACCAGATGACATCCAGACAGTTAGTTTATCCTGAGACATTTGACTATATGGATGAATCAGAGGAAGAGGACA